>NZ_DASUBE010000016.1:0-64657 GCF_035763405.1 Edaphobacter sp. | reverse complement strand
GACCGCGCATGGCGACTATCGTCTGTACTACGCCAATGTGCGCGATGCGATTAATGGTGCGGCAGAGTTGGCGGTGAAGCCGGAGGATGCGTACCGCGTGATTCGGCTGCTGGAGATGGCGCGGGAGAGCAGTGCGGAGGGGCGGACGTTGAAGGTGGAGCTCTAGGTATCCCCATGGATCTTATGCAAAGGTGAATATCCACGCAAGACCAGTAGGTCATCAACCGGGATGTCTTGCTTAGACGACGCCAATCTCGTCGTTCCTATTGGTCGGCTGGACTTGCACCAGCATTTGCTCCCGGTTTAGAGGTTCTACTACTCTCACGAACTGCTCATACCTCCACGCGCTTTGTTAGTGGCTTCGGAAGAGAACAGGCAACGACAAAAGCGAAATACAGGGGTCTCTCCACTGCGCTTCGCTCCGGTCGAGATGACGTGTTGATGTGGGTTGTTAGCTGGATTGTCCGTAGGTAGCTTTGGGGCCGTGTTTGCGGAAGTAGTGGCGGTCGAGGAGGGCCTGGCTGACGCCTTGTGCGTTGGCCCGGAGGGTGAGGGTGTTGTAGGCCATCTTCGCTACGGCTTCGAGGACGACGGCGTTGTGGGCAGCGTCGTGAGCGCTGCGGCCCCAGCAGAAGGGGGCGTGGCCGTTGACGAGGCAGGCGGGGACGGCGAGTGGGTCGATCTTGTTGTGCTGAAAGTGGTGGACGATGGCTGCGCCGGTCTCGTGGACGTAGCGGCCGCCGATGGCTTCGTCGGTGAGCGGGGCGGTGACGGGGACGGGGCCGTAGAAGTAGTCGGCGTGCGTGGTGCCGAGCGCGGGGATGGGCAGGCCGGCCTGGGCGAAGCTGGTGGCGAACTCGGAGTGGGTGTGGACGACGGCTCCGATGGTGGGAAATTCGCGGTAGAGGAGCGTGTGAGTGTCGAGGTCGGAGGACGGGTTGAGGTCGCCTTCGACGATCTTGCCGTGGATGTCGGTGACGACCATGTGCTCGGGTTTGAGCTGGTCGTAGTCCACGCCGGAAGGTTTGATGACGACGAGGTTCTGCTCGCGGTCGATGCCACTGGCGTTGCCGAAGGTGTAGAGGACGAGGCCGCGGCGGACGAGTTCGAGGTTGGCTTCGAGGACCTGGGTGCGGAGTTCTTTGAGCAGCATTCGTGATGACCTTTTCGGGATACGTTTACAGGATAGAACAGGATTTTCGCTGCCGCGAAGATAGGCCCACCTTAGCGACGATAAAGCTGTCTCGAAGGCAGAGCACCCGGTTTGGTATTTCTTGCCTTGACGCTTGGTAAAGTAGATGCATGGATATTGAGCAGGATGTGAAGGTTGGGACCTTGCCTAAAGGGTTTGAATGGGGCGCGGTGAAGGCGGGAATCAAGGCCAGCGGGAAGCCGGACCTGGCAGTTGCGGTGGCTCCAAAGGGAGCGACGGCAGCGGCAATGTTTACAAAGAACCTGGTTGTGGCCGCGCCGGTGACGGTGGGACGGCGACATCTGGCGGCGACCGGCGGGCGGGTTCGTGCCGTACTGGTGAATGCGGGCAACGCAAACTGCGCGACGGGTCAGCCGGGGATTGATGCGTGCGTGAAGACGTGTTCGGCTGCGGCAGAGACGTTTGGCTGCATCTTCGATGAGGTCTTCCCTTCCTCGACCGGAATTATCGGCGTGCCGTTTCCGGGCGAGAAGGTCGTTGCGGCGATGTCTGCGCTGAAGGCGTCGCTGGGCAACACGAACTCTCATGCGGAGCAGTTTGCGACAGCCATTATGACGACGGACACGCGCATGAAGGTGGCGCGCGCGGTGGTGGATGTCGATGGTGTCGAGGTGAGGATTTGGGGTGCGGCGAAGGGCGCGGGGATGATTCATCCGCAGCTTGTCGCGCCGACAGGGCCGCCGCACGCGACGATGCTGGTCTATCTCTTTACCGACCTGATCGCGGAGAGCGGGCAACTGCTTGGCCTGCTGGAGCGTGCGGTGGAGCGGAGCTTCAACTCGATCTCTGTTGACGGTGATACGTCCACAAACGATACGGTGCTGCTGCTGGGCAGCGGCGCAAGCGGCGTGAAGCTGAGTGCCCGCACGAAGGAGCCGTTCGAGAATGCGCTGAAGCTGGTGTGCGGTTCGCTGGCGCATCAGATTGTGGATGACGGCGAGGGCGTCACGCATGTCGTGACACTTCACGTGACAGGAGCGCGGACCGAGGCGGAGGCCAAGCAGGTGGCGAAGGCGATTGCGCATTCGCCGCTGTGCAAGACGGCGTGGTCGAGCGCGGACCCGAACTGGGGACGGGTGATTGCCGCGGCTGGATATAGCGGCGTGGAGTTTGACCCTGCCGCTGCACGAATTTCGATTGGCTCCGTCCCGGTGTTTGAGGCAGGCGTGCGGGCCGAGTTTGATAAGGCCGATGCGCACGCGGTGATGATGCAGCGCGAGTACACAATCACGATTGACCTGGGCGCGGGCGAGGCGGAGTGCAGATTTCTGACGTGCGACCTGACGGAAGAGTACGTCAGGATTAATGCGGATTATTCGACGTAGAAAGTTGAGTCAAAGACTCGTGGGTTGAGTTTTGTGCTCACCACTCATCGCAAAAGCGCGATTGACGGGGTACCCGGGCTTTGTGGCCGGTTGGGGAGACGCAGATCCTCCCGCTTCGCGGAAGGATGACAACAAAATGGGGCTTTCGTATCTGTGCGGTTATGGAGCGGCAGATGACGTTTCCGCGCGAGACGATTTATCCTTAATGTAAGAACGCGATATGGGGGCATAAGGAACCGTTATGACAACGAAGTTTGATACGCCGGCTGCTGCGCAGGATTTTTCCGAAGAAATGTCGGAGTGGATTGAGGCGTTTGACGACGTCGTTGCGGGAGACTGGGAGAACGGCGCGAAGCTGCTGGGTGCGCTCAGGCAGCGGGCGCGCGAGGCTGGCGTGCCGACCCCGAGCGACACGGTGACGCCCTACCGGAACACGATCCCGAAGCATGACGAAGTTCCCTACCCCGGCGACCGCAAGATGGAGAAAAAGGTCGAGGCGCTGATTCGCTGGAACGCGATGGCGATGGTGCATGGACAGAACAAGAAGGACGCAGGCATCGGCGGACACATCTCGACCTATGCCTCGCTTTCCACACTGCTCGAAGTTGGGTTCAATCACTTCTTTCACGCAAAGTATGGAGACCAGCCGGGCGACTTCGTCTACTTTCAGGGTCACGCCGCACCGGGTGTGTATTCGCGGGCTTATCTGGAGGGGCGCTTCGATGACAGCCGGCTGAAGAACTTCCGCCATGAACTGCGCGAGACGCCGGGATTGTCATCGTATCCGCATCCGTGGCTGATGCCGGACTTCTGGAATTTCCCGACGGTGTCGATGGGCATCGGCCCGCTGAATGCCATCTATCAGGCGCGGTTCATGCGGTATCTGGAGAACCGTGGGCTGATTCAGCCTACTCCGCGCAAGGTGTGGGCGTTTGTGGGCGACGGCGAGACGGACGAGGTCGATACGCTGGGCGCGATCTCGCTGGGCGCGCGCGAGAAGCTGGACAACCTGATTTTTGTGGTGAACTGCAACCTGCAGCGTCTCGACGGTCCGGTGCGCGGCAACAAGCGCATCATCGACGAGCTGGAAGCGACGTTCCGTGGCGCGGGTTGGAATGTCATCAAAGTAATCTGGGGCGCGGACTGGGATGCTCTGTTTGAGCGCGACCATACCGGCCTGCTGCTGCGCAGGATGGAAGAGTGTGTCGATGGCGACTTCCAGACCTTCAAGGCGAAGGATGGGGCGTTTCTGCGCTCGCACTTTTTTGGCACGTACCCCGAGCTGCTGGAGCTGGTGAAGGATTACACCGACGAAGAGCTGATCCGACTGCATCGCGGCGGGCACGACGCGACGAAGATCTACAACGCCTACAAGCGTGCGGTTGAGCATAAGGGTGGACCGACCGTGATTCTGGCCAAGACGGTGAAGGGCTATGGCATGGGCACCGCGCAGGCCCGCAACGCAACGCACAACGAGAAGAAGCTGACCGATGACGGCGTGGCCGCGTTCGTGAAGCAGTTTGACATACCGCTGCCGGAGAGCGCGGCGAAGGATGGCTCGTTCTACCGGCCCGCGGCAGACTCGCCTGAGATGCAGTACATGCAGCAGCGGCGTGCGGAGCTGGGTGGCTATCTGCCCTCACGGCGTGTACCCGAGAGCGACTTCAAAGCACCGGGCATGGATGTGTTCAAGGAGTGGACGGCGGGGTCGAAGGGCCGCGCGGTCTCGACGACGATGGGGTTTGTGAGCATCCTGCGACACCTGATGAAGGACCCGAAGATCGGCAAGCTGATTGTGCCGATTGTGCCGGACGAGGGCAGGACGTTTGGGCTGGAGTCGGCGATTAAGCAGGTTGGCATCTATGCTCCTGAGGGGCAGAAATATCAGCCGCACGACGCGGACATGCTGTTGAGCTACCGCGAGGAGCAGGACGGACAGATTCTCGAAGAAGGTATTACCGAGGCGGGCTCGATGGCCTCGTTCACCGCTGCGGGCACGGCATACGTGAACTATCGCGTGCCGATGGTTCCCTTCTACATGTATTACTCGATGTTCGGGTTCCAGCGTATCGGCGACATGGTGTGGGCATTTGCGGACTCGCGCGGCAAGGGCTTCCTGATGGGCGGCACGGCGGGGCGCACGACGATGCTGGGCGAAGGCCTGCAGCATCAGGACGGGCACAGCTTCCTGCTTTCGAGCACCGTGCCGACGTGCGTGAGCTACGACCCGGCGTATGTGTATGAACTGGCGGTCGTCGTGCAGGACGGTATCCGCCGCATGTATGAAAAGGGCGAGGACGTCTTCTACTACATCACGATGTACAACGAAGACTACGCCATGCCTGCGATGCCGGAGGGTGTCGAGGAGGGCATTCTGCGCGGCATATACAAGCTGAAGGCAGCAGCAGGCGAGCCTGCGATTGCACTGTTCGGCAGCGGCACCATCCTGAACGAGACGCTGCGCGCGCAGGAGATTCTGGCGACGAAGTATGGCGTTCAGTCCGATGTGTGGAGCGTGACCAGCTACAACGAGCTGCGGCGCGATGCGCTTGCCGTCGAGCGGTGGAACAGACTTCATCCGGCGGAGAAGGAGCGCACGCCGTATCTGCTGACGGCGCTGGGCGGCTTCAAGGGGCCAATCGTCGCGGCGAGCGACTACATGAAGACGCTGCCGGATGCGCTGGCGCAGTGGCTGCCTTCACGGCTGGTCGCACTGGGCACCGATGGCTTCGGACGCAGCGACAATCGCGAACATCTGCGCAGACACTTCGAGGTGAACGCGGAGTCGATTGTCGGCGCGGCGCTCTCGAAGCTGGCGCGCGAAGGCAAGTTCAAGGCCAAGGACGCGGAAAAGGCGCTTGCCGAGCTTGGGCTGGATGTCGAGGCACGAGATCCGGCGCGGGCTTGATGTTCATCTGGTTTATGTTTCTTGAGAGAGGGTTCCTTCCGGGACCCTCTCTTGCTGCCATCGAAAGACATGCATGTGGAGGGTTGTTTGAGTAAGGCGAAGCCGTTCGAGAATCCGCTGGTTCCCAATAAGAGGCTGAAGCAACTGTATGCGGCGATGGTCGAGGCGCGCGTGCTGGACGAGTTCGCGTTGCGCACCGCAGGCAAGGTGAGGAGCGGACGGCTGAAGTCCACGCGCGGGCAGGAGGCTTGCCGGGTGAGCACGGCGATGAATCTGGCAGGCGGCGACCTGGTGTGCGATGCCGGGGACGGCGTGGTGATGCGCCGGATCGCGGGCGCAAGCGTCGGCTCGGTGCTTGCGCGGCTCGATGCGATTCGTTCGGGCGCAAAGAAGCGGGCAGCTGCGCCCAGGGGAAGGAGCAACGCTGCACAGGTGCTGCCGTGGATTGCGGACGCGGGCGACCGGCTGCGCATGGCGCTCGGCGCGGCTCTTTCGGTCAAGATGTTTGGACACGCGAATCTCGTCGTTGTGTATGTGGATGGACGGGAGCTTCCGGACGCGGTTTGGCGGCGAGTGCTGGGGCTGGCGGCGGAGTTTGAATTGCCGATCATCTTCGTCGCCCTGCCGCAGGCCGCGGGAGAGCGCGGCGGGAGGAGCATGAGCGCAAAGGCGCTGGCCTCGGGCGTTCCCGGGTTCCCTGTGGATGCGGGCGATGCGGTGGCGCTCTATCGCGTGGCGCAGGAGTCGATTGCCCGCGCGCGCGGCAACGGTGGGCCTGCGCTGATTGAGTGTCTGACTCGTCTGCCGCTGAGCGAGCAAAACGCTGGGCTTAACGATCCGATTGTGCAGATGCGCGGCTTCATGCTGGGACGCAAGGTTGCAGGCAAGGCATGGCTCGATGGGGTGGGCCGTGCATTTCGCAGCAAGCTCGACGCAGCGGCGAAACGCAGCCAGACCAGAGCCGGCGGGAGATAGCAGACAGGACACCTCCCCTGTTTTCCAGAGCCAACGCAGCCGGACAGCCGATTTACACTGTTAAAGTAAGGTGACTCCCCTACCCTGAGGTGTGCGTGCGAACCGGAATTGCTCTCTGTCTTGCGGCCTTGGCCGTGTACGCAGCCTCTGCACAGACGCAGGCCCCCTCGACGCCTGGGGCGATGCCGCCGCCGGTCAATGCGCCCCAGAGTTCGATTCCTGCCAGACCCGCGCCCGTGCCGGAACAACCAGCGTCGAAGCAGACAGCGCAGCCGCCGCAGCAGGCTTCGATCCCCTCCCGCCCCGCCTACGCGCCTGTCACTGAGGGTGAGACACAGAATGCCTATGGCTCGGTCTTCATTCCACTGGATAGCTGGGTGTATCCGGCGATGACGCGGCTGTATTCGATGGGCTACCTGGATTCGATGTTTCTGGGGATGAGGCCGTGGACCAGGCAGAGCGCGCTGCACATGCTGCTGAAGTCGAAGGACGCCATCGTCAACAGCGACGACGAGCAGGCGCAGGAGTTGCTGGCAAAGCTGCTGGACGAACTCAGCACGGAGATGCCTGCCGGTGGCGCGCCTCGCGGTGCGGTCTATGGGTTGCAGTCCGCCTATACACGCGTGATGGGGATTGGCGGAACGACGCTGCGCGACAGCTTCCACCTGGGCCAGACCATCAGTAACGACTACGGGCGTCCCTATGAGACGGGCTTCAACAACGTCACGGGGTTTTCGACGGCGAATGAGTGGGGACGGTTTTCGCTCTACCTGCGCGGCGAGTATCAGCACGCTCCTTCGGGGACGGGATACTCCCAGGCGCTCGCCAGCCAGTTGTCGTTCAACGACGAAATTGTCTACGCCCCGCCAAATGCGCCGCAGGCAACGATTCCCGCAGGCCCCATCGCTGCGCAGAACCCGTTCCGGCTGGTCGAGGGATCGCTCTCGTTCCATCTGCTGGGGCACGAAATTTCTGCCGGTAAATCCGACGCCTGGCTTGGGCCCGCGCAGGGCGGCGCGATGGCGTGGTCGAACAATGCGGAGAACATCTATTCGTTCCGCATCGACCGCGTGGAGCCGCTCAACATCTTTCTCGTCTCGAAGCTGCTGGGGCCGGTACGATACGACTTCTTCTACGGAAGTCTGAAAGGACATACATCTCCGAATCATCCATGGGTGCATTCGGAGATGTTTTCCTTCCGCCCGACTACAAACTTTGAATTTGGATTCCAGCGGACGATCATTTTTGGCGGCGCTGGGCACGAACCGGTCACGCTGCACACCTTCCTGAAGGGCTTCTTCGATATCAACGACACGACGGTCGCGGAAAAGTATTCACGCGACGATCCCGGAGCACGGTACAGCGATTTCAACTTCTCCTACCGGCTGCCGTTTGTCCGCAAGTATGCGACGCTGTATGTAGACGCGATCTCGCACGACGACGTGACGCCGATCAGCGCGCCTCGTCGTGCAGCTTACCGGACGGGGCTATACCTCTCGCAGTTTCCAGGGCTGAACCGGCTCTCGCTGCGCGTGGAGGCGGTGACGACCGACCCCGGCGTCTCCAGGAGCAACAACGGCTCGTTCAACTACTACGAGATTATCCAGAAGCAGGGATATACGAACAAGGGCATCATCATGGGCGACTGGATTGGGCGAGAGGCGAAAGGTGGCCAGGCATGGCTGACGTATCAGCTCTCGGGCAATGAGTGGGTCCAGTTGGAGTACCTGAACAAAAAGACCCCGAAGGACTTCATTGCAGGCGGCACGACGCAGAACCAGTTCAAGGCTAGCGTGGTGAAGCGTCTGGGCCGCAATCACGATGTAGAGTTGAATGGCTGGTATCAGTACGAAGGCTGGAAGGCCCCCATCTACAAACCCGGGCTACAGAAGAACAGCACGATTGCCGTGCAGTTGACGTGGTTTCCCAAGCTGCGCACGTATTCAGCAGTGAAGTGACGCGGATTGCGCGTGTAGATCTTGTTTGGCATACCGTTTTGGGTGTGCGCCGGAGAAAAAATACGGGGCTCTCGACGGCGGCGGCATAGAGCGCCGCCTCCGGTCGAGATGGCGTACTTTGGTGGCGTGCAAAAAGCGCGGCACCGGAACTTGTTCAGAGTTTTCTTAGACCTCAACCATTGATGCCTTGAAGTAGTCGAGAGATTTTTCGAGTCCCTGACGCAGGACGATCTTCGGCTCCCACTTCAGCAGGGCCTTGGCTTTCGAGATGTCCGGACGACGTCGCGTGGGGTCGTCCTGCGGCAAGGGCATGAAACGTATCTCGCTGCGCGAGCCGGTCACGGTTTTGACCTCGTTGGCGCACTCGATGATGGTCCACTCATTCGGGTTGCCGAGATTGACGGGCAGGTGTTCGTCCGAGCGCGACAGGCGGAGGATGCCCTCGATCAGGTCAGAGACGTAGCAGAAGCTGCGCGTCTGGGAGCCGTCGCCATAGATGGTGAGGGGTTCGCCGCGCAGGGCCTGAATCATGAAGTTGGAGATCACGCGGCCGTCGTTGGGCTGGAGGCGCGGACCGTAGGTATTGAAGATGCGAACCAGATGCGTATTGACGCCGTAATAGCGGTGGTAGGCCATAACGGCGGCCTCGGAGAAACGTTTGGCCTCGTCGTAGACGGAGCGCGGACCGATGGGGTTGACGTGTCCCCAGTAGGATTCCACCTGCGGATGCACCTCGGGGTCGCCGTAGCACTCGGAGGTAGAGGCATGGAGGTGGCCGGCGTTGTACTTGCGGGCGAGGTCGAGCGTATTGATGGTGCCCGCCGAGCCCACCATCAAGGTTTCGACGCCGAGTCGGCTATAGTCAACCGGGCTGGCAGGCGACGCCATATTGAAGATGAAATCGACTTTGCCCGCATCGAAGGGCTTTGTGATGTCGTGCTCGATGAACCTGAAGCGCGACTCGGACGTAAGGTGGTCAATATTGGCCTGGCTGCCGGTCGAGAAGTTGTCTACGCCGATCACCGAGCGGCCCTCTGCGAGTAAAGCGTCACAGAGATGAGAGCCGAGAAACCCTGCTGCTCCCGTGACAAGAACTGTTTGAGACGCCATGAAACGTTACCGATTACCTTTCTACGTGCGAGGTATCTAAATTAATGCTGTCTATTGGATGCTGCTGATCGGTGCAGACTCTAAGGTGTATCATGCTGCCGCTATCGTAGGCCACTAGGTCGAGACGGCAGCGGCGGGCTGCCGCACCGGATACGACGTGGCCCGTCCAACACTGAGATAGGTGAATCCCTGCTCCGCCATCGCTTGCGGCTCGTAGAGATTGCGGCCGTCGATGATGATGGGGTAGCGAAGGGTTTTGCCGAGCCGCTCCAGGTCGAGATTCGCAAACTCGTTCCAGTCGGTAAAGATTACGAGCGCGTCGGCGTTGCGCGCGGCAGAGTAGGCGTCGTCGGCGTATTCGAGGGCGGGGCCCTCCGGCATGACCTCGATCGCACGGCGCACGGCTGCCGGGTCAAAAGCGGAGATATGGCAGCCTTCGGCGAGGAGCATCCGTATGAGGTCGATAGCGGGAGATTCACGGATATCGTCTGTTCCGCCCTTGAATGCAAGACCGAGAACGCCGAGGCGTTTGCCGCGCAATGTCCATAGCGCGGAACGGATCTTGCTCAGGAATCGCTTCTTCTGCTGAGCGTTGATCCTTTCCACTTCGGTGAGGAGCCCGAAATCGACGCCCAACTGTTCCGCGACCGAGCGAAACGCGGCGACATCCTTCGGAAAGCAGGAGCCTCCATAGCCAATTCCCGGACGCAGGAACCGCGGGCCGATGCGGCTGTCGAGCCCCATGCCGCGCGCAACCTGTTCGACGTCGGCCCCGGCCGTCTCGCAGAGATTGGAGACGGCGTTGATGAAAGATATCTTGAGAGCGAGAAAGGCGTTGGAGGCGTGCTTGATGATCTCGGCGCTCTTGGTGGAGGTGAGCAGCAGCGGTGGCGGCGCGGCGGTCGAGCAGACGCCAGGGATAGCATCCGGGCGCTGGTAGTACTCGCCTGTCGTCAGCGGAGAGTAGATGGCTTCGAGAATGTCCGCCGCTCGCTCGCTGTCGGCGCCTACGACAATGCGGTCGGGGTGGAGGAAGTCGGCGACAGCCGTCCCCTCGCGCAGAAACTCGGGATTGGAGACGACATCGAACTGGCTGCGGTCGATGCCGTGACGCTCGATGGCACGGCAGATCCACTCGTTGGTATAGACCGGGACAGTGCTCTTCTCGACGATGACTTTGTAACCGGTGATGGAACGGGCGACCTCGCAGGCCACGGCTTCGACGTAGGAGAGGTCGGCGTCTCCGGACTCGCTCTGCGGGGTGCCGACGGCGATGAAGATGGCCTCCGACTCGCGCGTGGCTTCGGCGAGGTCGGTGGTAAAGCTGACCCCGTCGCCACGGTAGCGGGCCAGCAGCTCGGGAAGGTGGTCCTCGTGGATCAGGGTGTCGCCGTTCTCCAGGGCCGCGACCTTGCGCTCGTCGTTATCGACACAGATGACACGGTGCCCCATCTCGGCAAAACAGGCGGCTGCGACCAGGCCGACATACCCGGAACCAACGACTGCAATTTGAATGCTTTTGCTCATAACCTTGAAGACCTGGGCCTCGAAACGAGGCTATTTGAAGTGTACATGCGATGGGGGCGAGGGCACCGGAAGCAGGACGTGGGGGAACAGAACAGGTAACTTCCTTCTGGAAGGCACCGTCGAGTAGACTAGCGGGAATGGCCTTTCAAGACACGCAAACGCCGCCCGGCATGGGCGCCCCGGAGATTAACCCGCCTTCGTTCAATACGGTCGTGACGGACACAAGTCTCTCCGAGGCGCTGCTGACCTTGCGCAAGCGCAAATGGGTGTTGATCTGGGCCTTGGTGCTGGGCCTGATCTACGGTGTCTTTCGTGCCGAAACGCAGCCGCGGATATTTCAGGCCTTTGGCCGGATACAGGTACGGTCGGGTTCGTCCAACGAATATCGCCTGAGTGCGGTGCAGGGGTTTGCCACCGACACGACGACGAAGATGCTGACCGAGATCGAGATCCTCAAGAGCGACTCCTTGATGCTGACCGTCGCGCGCGATATGGATCTAGCTAACAACGCGACGTTTCTGGAGAAAAAGGGCCCTGTCCCTCACGTCTCGCTCGATGATCCTTCCGTCAGGCAGTCCACGGTCCACCGGCTACAGAGCTACCTTCAGATTTCGCTGGTTCCCAAGACGGACATTATCAGCATCAGCTACAAGAGTCCGGACGCGAAGCTCTCCGCCGACATCGTTAACAAAGTCATCTCCTCCTATATTCAGAGAAGCTATGAGACTCGGTTTGCTTCGACGCAGCGCGTCTCCGAATGGATGGAAGGCCAGTTGGACGACCTGAAGCAGAAGGTCGAAAACTCGCAGGAACGAATGATGGACCTGCAACGCCAGTTGGGAATCCTGGGGTTTGATCCGAACCACAACCAGATCAGCACGTCGCTCGAGGACCTCTCGAAGGCCGCAGGTAATGCCAAACTGGCACGCATCATTGCGGAGGCCCGCTACCGGGTGCTGAGCGGCATGGATCCCAATTCGATTGAAGGCTCGATCGAAACGACGCCGGGAACGGCCCCCGCCGAGCTGAATACACTGCGCGGACAGGAAGCGACGGCCAAGGCAAATTATGCGCAGTTAGAGGCGACGCTTGGGCCGAATCATCCTCAGTCGAAGGCCGTCAAGGCGCAGATTGACGAACTCAGCAAAGAGATCAATGCGGAGCAGAACCGCCTGCTGCTCCAGGCAAAAGAGAATTTCGTCGTTGCCTCGGCCAACGAAAAACAGACCACCGCCGCGCTCGATGCTCAGAAGGCAGATGCCTATAAGCTGCGTGATGACCTGGTGGAGTACACGCTGCGCCAGAGAGAGTTCGAGTCGGAGCGGACGCTCTACGACGGACTGCTGCAACGGTTACGGACGGCCAGCGTACAGGCGGGGCTGGAGTCGCTCGAGATTGATGTGGTCGATCAGGCGTTGCCTCCGGCAGAGCCCGTGCTGAAGCCGCAATCAACGATCATCCTGACGGCGCTTGTCTTCGCGCTGGTGGGAGGAATTATCGTAGCGTTCATCATGGAGAGCCTGGATACCGGGCTACGGAGCATCGCGGAGATCGAGAACGTCACCGAACTGCCATCGCTCGCGATCATCCCACGCGGACGGCGGTCTTCTGCCGAGCAGGCCGGCAACCTGACGACCGCGCAGCGCAACATCGGTGTGCTGACGCAGCCGAAGTCGCAGTTTGCCGAGGCATTCCGCTCGTTGAGGACTTCTCTGTTGCTCTCGACCGCCGGACGACCGCCTAAGTACATCCTTCTGACCAGCGCCACGCCGTCCGAAGGCAAGACGACGACCGCCACCAATCTGGCCACCATCCTCGCCCAACGCGACACGCGCGTCCTGCTGATTGATGGCGACCTGCGCCGCCCCAACATCCATCACCGTTTCGGCCTGAACGGAAAGACCGGGCTGACGACCGTGCTGACCGGAGTGACCAAGCTGGAAGATGCCGTTCAGCACGTGCATGAGATACCTAACCTGGACATCCTTCCCAGCGGTCCCGTGCCGCCGTTCCCGACTGAGATGCTCAGTTCGGTGGAGATGGAAGAGTTGCTGAAGCGATGCGGCGAGATGTATACGCACGTGGTGGTCGATTCACCACCGATCCTTTCCGTCACGGACGGCGTGATTCTGGCGCGACTGATGGACGCCGTTGTGCTGGTCGTCCGGCATGGAAAGTCCAGCAAACATGCAGTGCGCCGAAGCCGCGATCTACTGATGCGGGCCGGGTCGCCGATTACAGGCATCGTACTGAATGCGGTGGATCTGAATTCGCCTGAGTATTACGGCTACTATGGCTACTCCGGTTACTCGTACTCGAGCGTGGACTCGGAGAGCTGGGAGTCGCAGGCCACCGCTGGAACAGGCAGCCGCAAAGGCGGAAGGGACTGAGTGATGAGACACCGACAAAGCAGCCGTCCAACGGCCTCTCGCCTGCACCGCGTCCATGTGTGGATCACTCTGACCGCACTGATTCTGCTCTGCCTCCCGGGAGCAACGGCGCGAGCGCAGTTCAGCGGACCGGCCTTCAATAACGCCGCCCCGGTGAACGTGCCGGCGACGCTGACCACAGATCCGGCTATTCTCTACCCGCCAGGCAGGGACGTGCGACTGATGCACGGAGACCTGCTGACCATCCATGTGTACGGAACCACGGACTATGCTCCAGTCGTCCGGGTGGAGCTGGATGGCTCGATTCAACTTCCGCTCATCGGCGTCGTCCATGTCGAAGGCCTGACGATCATCGAGACTGAGCGATTGATTGCGAAACGCCTGAGGGATGCAGGCATGTACCGCGATCCGCAGGTGACGATTGCACTGACCGAGTCGCCGAACCAGGTGGTCACGCTCTCGGGCGAGATGCACGGAGTGGTGCCGGTAGTCGGGACGAAACGGCTGTACGACGTCATCTCTGCCGCCGGCGGCCTGCCGCCGTTGGCAAGCCATGTCGTCACGATCAACCGGCCCGGCATCGCTCAACCCATCGTCGTCGATCTGGGCAATAATCCCTCGGAGAGCGCGCGCGCCGACGTACCAATCTTCCCGGGAGACACCATCATCATCTCCAGAGTTGGCGTGGTCTATCTTCTGGGCGCATTCAAGAACTCTGTGGCCATTCCTCTCCGCGAGTACACCCCGCTCACTCTGATGCAGGCTGCCGCTCTTGGCGGAGGCATGGGCTATGAGGCCAAGCTCGGCGACCTGAAGCTGATCCGTACGGAAGGAGTCGAGCGAAAGGTCGTGCAGATCGACTTCAAAAAAGTCATGGACGGCAAGGCTCCCGACCCTGTCCTGCAACCGGACGACATTGTTCTGCTGCCGACGAGCGCCATGAAGGCCGCCATCAAGTCGGGCGGCGTCTCCACGCTGCTGGGCCTCGCCTCCGTTCTGATATTCGCAGCGAAACAATAACACGTTCACGGTACTCGCGCACTATGCCCTTCCTCCCCGAAGAAGCTGAAGGCTCAACCCGCAAGAAGGTTCGGCTTGCCTATCTGGTGAGCCACCCCATCCAATACCAGGCCCCTCTGCTTCGTCGTATCGCGCAGGAGCAGGACATCGAGATGACTGTCCTGTTCGGCTCGAACTTCTCAGTCAAGGGCTATCAGGATGACGGCTTCGGCGTGGACGTGAAGTGGGACGTCCCCCTGCTGGACGGATACCGACATGAGTTTTTGCCGGTGCTTCGGGATGGGCATACGGTTCGCTTCGCAAATCCGCTGAACTATGGGATATGGACACGCCTCAGAGACGGCAACGCCGATACTCCTGCCAGCACAATGCGCGGATTCGACGCCCTCTGGGTGCATGGCTACATTACGGTCAACGCATTGCACGGCATTCTTGCAGCGAAGTCGCTGGGGATACCTGTGCTGGTCCGCGCGGAGTCGTGGCTCAGGGACAGGTCGCGCAACGGCCTGAAGCTGGCAACAAAGTCCATCTTCTTCACGATGCTGAAAGGACTGATCGATGGGGTACTTCCCGTTGGAACACTGAACGCAGAGTACTGGAGCCACTATCTGGGAGATGCGGTCCCGCAGTCGTTGATGCCCTATGCCGTGGACAATGATTACTTCCAGCGCCGCAGCCGACAGGCGCAATCCGGGCGCAGCACGCTGCTGGCGGAGTTGAAGCTGGAGCCGGCGCGTCCGGTCATTCTGTTTGCCTCGAAGCTGCAACGCCGGAAACGCTGCGCCGACCTGCTGGAGGCCTATCTGCGACTCTCGCCTGCGCCGGGCATCGCTCCGCATCCGTACCTGCTGATCGTCGGCGACGGAGAAGAGCGGGCCGCACTGGAGCGGCGCGCCGCCGAGAGCGGGTTCGACAGCATCCGGTTCTGCGGGTTCAAGAATCAGTCCGAGCTTCCCAGCTTCTTCGACATTGCCTCGATCTTCGTGTTGCCCTCGCAGCATGAGCCGTGGGGATTGGTCGTCAATGAAGTAATGAATGCGGGGCGTGCTGTGATTGTTTCAGACGATGTAGGCTGCGCGCCCGACCTGATTACGGACGGCGTCGAAGGATGCGTCTTTCCAGTAGGCGACATCGACGCGCTTACAGGCGCGCTGCGTCGCGTCCTTGCCTCGCCCGAAACGGCGGCGGCCATGGGGCAGCGAGCCCTCGAAAAAATTCAACGGTGGGGCTTTGAAGAGGACGTTCGCGGCCTGCGGCAGGCGCTGGCCAAAGCCACGGGAAAGATCGGTGCATGATACTTGCGCTCGCCAACGCACGGAAAGAAAAGAAGCGCCCTGCTGCTATCCTCGAAAGCGACGGACAACCACTGATGCGTATTCTGCATGTCATTTCCACACTGAATCCGGCGGCAGGCGGCCCCACCGAGTCCGTGCGCGTGCTGCTGAGTTATGGGCCGATTGGTTATACCGGCGAAGTGGTCACGCTGGACGATCCCAAGGCCCCGTATCTGAAGGAGATTCCCTTTCCTGTCCACGCGCTTGGCCCGTTTCGCACCACCTATGGGTTCAATACCAAGCTGCTGCCCTGGCTGATCCAGAACCGCGAACGGTTCGACGGTGTGGTGGTCAACGGGCTGTGGCAGTACTGCGGCATTGCCGCGTGGCGCGCCCTTTCGGGCAACACGCCGTATGTCGTGTTTACGCACGGCATGCTGGACCCGTACTTCAAGCGCGCCTTCCCGCTCAAGCACATCAAAAAGTGGCTCTACTGGATGCCGTTTGAACACCGTGTGCTGCGCGACGCCTACCGCGTGCTCTTCACATCGAAGGCCGAAAAGCGCCTGGCTGAGCAGAGTTTTCGGCTGCATCCGTGGAACCCATACGTTGTCCCCTACGGCGCCAGCGGACCGACCGGCGACCCCGAGGCACAGAAAGAGGCATTCTTCAAGCATTGCCCGCAGGTCAGAGACAAACGATACCTTGTGTTTCTGGGCAGGATTCACCGGAAAAAAGGATGCGACATGCTGATCGACGCCTTCGCAAAAGTCGCCGCAAGCGATCCAGAACTGGATCTGGTGATGGCGGGGCCCGACTCGCAGCAGTGGGCGGCCAAGTTGCAACAGACTACCGTCAGGGCGGGCATTGCACATCGCGTACACTGGCCGGGCATGGTGACGGGCGACGCAAAGTGGGGCGCGTTCTTCGGGTCAGAGGCCTTCATTCTGCCGTCGCACCAGGAGAACTTCGGCATCGCCGTAGCCGAGGCGCTGGGTTGCGGCAAGCCCGTGCTGCTCGCCGACAAAGTAAATATCGCCGAAGACATTGCCGAGGACAACGCTGGATTGATGGAGCTGGACACCCCCGATGGCACTCTGCGGCTGCTGGAACGCTGGATCGCCATGACGCCCGAGGAAAAGCAGGCCATGGCCGAGCGCGCCTACCGCTGCTTCCACAGCCGCTACGATATGCGCGAAAATGCAAAGGCGATTATCAAGCTGTTTGAGAACGCAACGGTGCCCACACCGCGACTGAGAAGCTGAACGCAGGCCAGACCCATGCCGAGGCAAATCCACTACAACGCGGCGGAACACATCTCAGCCGAGACGGCGGCAGACCCCTATCTGCGGCCTGCGTTTTCCCTCAGCAACCGGCTACGGCGGCTGGTGTGGAACATCTGCCGGGCCCTGCTGTACCGCCTCTCGCCGAAACCGCTCCACGCATGGCGGTCGTTTCTGCTGCGGCTATTCGGTGCGCGAATGGGCCGAGGCTGCCACTTCTATCCGAGCTCAAAGGTGTGGGCGCCGTGGAACCTTGTCTGCGCCGACCAGGTGACGGCGGCCGACGGGGCGGAGATCTACAACCCATCCCCGGTCACGCTTGGCTCGCACGTCATCCTGTCTCAGGACGCGTACATCTGCGGAGCGACGCACGATTACAACGATCCCGCATTTCCGCTGATTGCCTATGCCATGAGCTTCGGGGAGTATGCGTGGGTGTGTGCGCGGGCCTCTGTTGCGCCGGGCGTGAATATGGGCGAAGGCGCGGTGCTCGGGCTGGGTTCGGTGGCGACGCGCAACCTGGACCCGTGGAGCGTCTACGCCGGCGTGCCCGCTGTCAAGGTGAGAGACCGGGACCGCGCACAGCCAACCGAGACCACCTAGCCGCGCAGCTTGGCAAGCAGATCCGTCGGGTGGACAGGCTTGGCGAGAATCTCAAACTCATGCCCCTGCAGACGGGCCTTCTCCAGCAGGTCAGCCGTCGCGGCCTGGCCCGAGAAGAGCAGGATCTTACACTTCGGCAGCTTGTTCCGCGCAATGATGGCCGCCTCGATGCCGGTCATGCCTGTCATAATCACGTCGCTGATCAGCATGTCGGGACGGAAGCTGTCGATGGCCTCGACGGCCTTTTCACCGCTGAAGACGGCGCGCGCCTCAAACCCGGCCTGGTTCAAAATGATTGCAAGCGTATTGGCAATGACCTGTTCGTCATCGGCAACAAGGACCTTGAGTTTTGGTGCCGCGGGAGTTGCCGGATCAGCCATGCTGAGTGCTCCAAAGAAAAAATTCAACCATCATGCCAAATGGAACTGCACGACGTTCGCCTTCGCCATTTTAGCTACATACTAATGATACGCTGACCACATGCCCCTTGGGCAGCCTCGCTGCCGGGAATCCGGCATCACGTCAGCTATTCAGAAGAGCCTTTATGCAGTCTGTCATCATACGCGCCGAGCGTGTCGAAAAATATTACGCGCAGCCGAGCGAGAACCGCATCCAGGTCATCGCGCCGACCGACCTGTCCATTGCGGCAGGCGAGATCGTCGCGGTGCTCGGCCCATCCGGGTCCGGGAAATCGACGCTGCTGCGGATGCTGACCGGGTTGTCTCAGCCTTCGGCGGGCGAGGTCTACTGGCACGAGAAGCCGATTGCCACGGCGGACGTGAACGTCTCGATCGTCTTTCAGAGCTTCGCGCTCTTTCCCTGGCTCACCGTGCTTGAAAACGTCGAGGCGCCGCTGAAGGCGCGCGGCATGGAAGCTGCCGAACGGCGCAGGCGCAGCCTCAAGATTCTCGACGCCGTGGGCCTCGACGGTTTTCAGGCAGCGTATCCCAAGGAACTCTCCGGTGGAATGCGGCAGCGCGTAGGCTTTGCGCGCGCGCTGGTCGTCGAGCCTGAAGTGCTGTTCATGGACGAGCCCTTCTCCGCACTCGACGTGCTGACAGCAGAGAACCTGCGCAGCGAACTGCTCGAGCTCTGGCAGAAGAAGACCATCCCGACGCAGGCCATCTTCATCGTCACCCACAATATCGAAGAGGCCGTTCTGCTGGCCGACCGCATCATCGTGCTGGGGCGCAATCCGGGTCGTGTACGGACGGATTTCAAAGTCACTATTCCGCATCCGCGCGACAAGAAGACCGCCGCGTTTACGCAGTTGGTGGACTACATCTACAAAGTGCTGACGCAGCCGGATACGCAACCTCCTGCTCTGCCGGAGGCCAGGACCGGCAAACCGGGCGGCGCGCCGAAACAGCACTATCAGATGCTTCCCCATGCGCGCCCCGGCGGAATTGCCGGATTGCTGGAGCTGCTGCTCGACCACAACGGCAAGGACGACATCTATCGCCTGGCCGACGATCTCGCCTTCGAGATCGACGACCTGCTGCCGATTGTGGACGCCGCGCAACTGCTCGGCTTTTTGACCGTCACCGAAGGCGATGCCGCCATCACACCCACAGGCACGGAGTATGCCAACTCCGAAATTCTGCGCCAGAAGGAACTCTTCCGCTCGGCGGCCGTGGAGAACGTGCTGCTGCTCCGCCAGATCATCCGCGCCATCGAAGCCAAGAGCGACCGCAGCGTGCCCGAGGAGTTCTTCCACGACATGCTCGACGAGCAGTTCAGCGAAGACGAGACTCTGCGCCAGCTCGAAACCGCAATCAACTGGGGGCGCTACGCCGAGCTGTTCGACTTCGACGCATCGCGGCGGCGCTTCATCCAGCCGGAAAAACTGACGGCTGAAAACGACAACCAGGCCACCGAGGAGATCGATGCGTGATCAGGCTTCCCGAGAGCTTCAGCAGCCTCCGCGGGCGCGAGACGCTGGCGCGTTCGCAGGTGCTGCAGCGCAGTTGGCCTGTGGTGATGGACCTGTGCGTCGCCGGCATCGGGCTGGCCTGCTTCTACGGCGTCGTCGTCATTGCGCAGTACTGGTTCGGCCACGCTGAGCCTGCGATTGTCATCTCGCAGAGCCCGCGCGCGCTGCCGCTCTATGCGTTTTACTCCCTGGTGCGCATCTTCCTCGCCTATCTGCTGAGTCTGGTGTTCGCCGTGGGCTACGGCTACGTGGCCGCGTACAACAAGCGGCTTGAGGCCCTGATGATCGCGGCGCTCGACATCCTGCAATCGATCCCGGTGCTGAGCTTTCTGCCCGGCGTGATGCTCGCCATGGTGGCGCTGTTTCCCACGCGGCAGATCGGCGTCGAGATGGGCGCGATTGTGCTCATCTTCACCGGCCAGGTCTGGAACATGGCGTTCAGCTTTTACTCGTCGATCAAGAGCATCCCGCGCGAGCTGAGCGAGGCGGCGAGCATCTACCAGTTTTCGCGCTGGCAGCGGCTGGTGCAACTGGAGCTTCCCTACTCGGCGATTGGCCTGGTGTGGAACTCGATGGTCTCGGTCGCGGGCGGCTGGTTTTTTCTGATGGCCTGCGAGATGTTCGTGCTGGGCTCACGCGACTTTCGCCTGCCGGGACTGGGTTCGTTCCTGCAAACGGCGGCGGGCACGGGCAACACGGCGGCGATTGTCTGGGGCCTGGTCACGATGATTACGATTATCGTCGCCACCGACCAGCTCATCTGGCGGCCCATCATTGCGTGGAGCGACAAGTTCAAGTTTGAGCAGGTGGAGAGCACCAAGCATGTGCGCTCGCCGTTGCTGCACCTGTTGCAACACTCGCGTGGGCTGCGCACGCTCAGGCACCATACGATTCGCCCATTGAGTGAAGCCGTCTACAAGCGGCTCGCCGAAGACCGGAAGGCGCGCAGCGAACACGCCGCTTCCGCGCCGACCGATGCGGAGAACCACGTCGCTGGCCTGAAGACGATTTTGCGTGTTGCCTTCGTGGTCGTTGCGGCAGCGGCCGTGCTGTATGCTGCATGGCACGCAATCGGGCTGCTGCACCAGGTCAGCGGATCGCAGTTCGGCGAGATTATGAAGGGCGCGCTGGCGACCTTTCTGCGCGTCAACATTTCGCTGGTGCTCGCCGCCGCGTGGACCATCCCGGTCGGCGTCGCGATTGGCTTTCACCCGCGCCTTGCGCGCATCGCTCAGCCGCTGGCACAAATTGCCGCGTCTGTCCCCGCAACGGCGCTGTTCCCTGTCATCCTGATTGCGCTTGTGCAGATGGGCGGCGGGCTGGGTATCGGCTCCATCGCGCTGATGCTGCTGGGCACGCAGTGGTACATTCTGTTCAACGTCATCGCTGGCGCGATGGCGATCCCCTACGACATGCGCGAAGTCGCCACGCTCTTCAAATTCACGAGGGTGCAGCGATGGAAGACCGTCATCCTTCCCGGCATCTTTCCCTTCCTGATAACCGGACTGGTGACAGCGTCGGGCGGCGCGTGGAACGCCAGCATTATTGCCGAATACTTCCACCTGAAGGGCCAGACCATGCAGACGGTGGGCCTCGGCGCGGTCATCAGCGCGGCCACCGACAGCGGCCAGTTTCAGATTCTGCTGCTCGCCACCATCGTCATGGCGCTGATGGTGGTGACGATCAACCGGCTGGTGTGGCGGCCTCTATACCGGTTGTCGGAGTCGCGCTATAAACTCGGTGGCTGACCTGGTGGTTGAGCAGGCGGCAACTGCGGCTTGCGAAAGGCGAAGACCACGGCAAGCAGCGGCGGGGCGAGCAGCACTCCCCAGAACGAAAAGACAATGCCCAGCACGATAGGGCCGAAGAACGCAGCCCACCATGGCACCTTCGTCGTGCGGTGCAGCACATAGGGGCCGATGACGAGACCCTCCAGAACCACGATGAGGCCGTAGAGTCCGAGCACCAGCCCGAGCCGCCACTCGTCGTGCCCGGTGACGGCGACCGAGAAGACCGGCCCGACCAGGGCGATCATGCTGCCGAACGTAGGGATGATTTGGAGGATGCCGCCCAGCACGGCCCAGAGCGGCGCGAACGGAACATGGATCAACTCCAGTCCAATGAACCAGAGGATGCCCACGATCAGCGCGTCAAGCGTAGCGGCGCGCCACCACGCAACCAGCGCGCCGCTTGCCGTCTTCAGTGAGCCGCTCGCCTTGTCCCTTCGTGTCGCCATGCCACCTGAAAGTTCCCAAACGCATCTGAAGCAGTTGAAGACAGAACTATAACGCAAGCTCACGCATTGCATACGCGTCTCAATGGAGAGCAACTACGATGGCTGTCATGATGCAGGCCTTTTACTGGGATGCTCCCAGGGCGGAAAAGCAGGAACATACCTGGTGGAACTTTGTGGCGGAGAAAGTGGAAGAGCTCAGCAAGGCGGGGATCAATGCGCTCTGGCTGCCACCTGTCTCGAAGGCCTCCAGCAATACCTCGATGGGTTACGATCCTTACGACTACTTCGACCTTGGAGATTTCGACCAGAAGGGCGGCACGAAGACCTGGTATGGCAACAGCGCGGAATTGAAGGCGCTCATCGCCAAGGCCCACGATCATGGAATGGGACTTTACGCCGACATGGTGATCAACCATAACTCCGGCGCGGATGAAGAAGAGGTCAACCCGCTCGACGGAGAGAAGCGATGGACGAAGTTCAACCCGAAGAGCGGCCGGTTTCCACGCGACTGGAACTGCTTTCATCCCAGCCGGTATGAGCAGGTGATGATGCCGAACGAGGAAAACTACGCGGGCTATCCGCACCTGTGCCATCGCAATCCTCGCGTGTATACCGCGATGTTCGAGTATGCGCGCATGTTGATCGAGGAGCTTGGGTTCGATGGCTTCCGCTTCGATTTCGTTAAGGGTTTCGGCGCGTGGATGATCGGCCTGCTTGCCAAATACCGTTACGTCAAGGACGGGAAGGAATTTACCCCGTTCATCGTCGGCGAGTACTGGTCGGGGACGGAGGATATCGATCACTGGCTAGACCGCGTGAACAAACTCACCGACAACCAGATTTCCGCGTTCGATTTTCCGTTGCGGTACAAACTGAAGGACGTGTGCGATACGCCCCATTACGACCTGCGCAATCTGACCGATAACGGAACCGTTGTGATGAAACGCCCTCTCCATGCAGCTACCTTCGTCGATAACCACGACATGGGCGACAACATGATCGTGAACGACAAGATGATGGCTTACTCGTTCATCATGGTGCATGAGGGGTATCCGAGCATCTTCTGGTACGACTACTACAACAACGGCCTGGCGCGCCCGGGGACGCCGAATGGGATCAACGCTCTCATCGCGGCGCATTACAAATACGCCGGCGGCGACTCGCAGATACTCCACGCAGATCCCGACCTGTACATCATGCAGCGGGTTGGATGGAAGGACAAGAACACGAACCAGCTTGGGCTGATCTATGTGCTCAACAACCTCGGGAACCAGTGGTCCGGAACCAGGGTGAAGACACAGTGGAAAAACCAGAAGTTCGCTCCGGTTGCCTGGGATGGACACGATACGGCCCATCCGGATGAGCGCACAACTGATGGCGACGGGAGTTCCGAGTTCCCTGCCCCGCCGCGCGGCTTTGCCATCTACGCGCCGGTTTAAAAACGCAGCGCGAATGCTATCCTTAAGCTATGAAATTCGGCGTTCTCGTCTTCCCCGGATCGAACTGCGACCACGACACCTACAACGTGATTGACGCGGTGGCGCGGCAGCCGGTGACGTTCCTCTGGCACGCCTCCGAAGACCTCGAAGGGTGCGACGCCATCCTCGTTCCCGGTGGGTTTGCCTACGGCGACTACCTGCGCACCGGCGCGATTGCAAAGTTTGCTCCCGTCATGCAGTCGGTGACAAAGTTCGCCCAAAAAGGCGGGCTGGTGATGGGCATCTGCAACGGCTTCCAGATTCTGTGCGAAGCAGGACTGCTGCCGGGCGCGCTGATGCGCAACGCCGGGCAAAACTACATCTGCAAACAGACTTTCCTGCGTACCGAGACCAACGACTCGCCCTTCACGCATGGCCTCAAGCGCGGGCAGGTGCTCCAGATGCCGATCGGCCACATGGAGGGCAACTACTTCTGCGATTCCGAAACGCTGGCCGCACTGAAGCGCGAAGACCGCATCGCATTCCGCTACGCTACGCCCGAGGGCGAGATTACAAAGGCAGCGAACCCGAACGGCTCGCTCGAAAACATCGCCGGTGTGCTGAGCGAAGGCCGCAACGTGCTGGGCATGATGCCGCACCCTGACCGGTCGAGCGAGGCGCTGCTCGGCTCCGCCGACGGGCTGCTGCTGTTTCAGTCGATGGCGCAGTCGCTGGCCGGGGCGCGCTGAGCCGGTGATACTCTAGCCGCATGATTGACATTCACCATCATCTGCTGTGGGGGCTGGACGATGGCGCCACGAGCCTCGATACGACGCTGGCAATGGCTCGACTCGCAGCCGAAGACGGTATCACGCACGTCGTCTGCTCGCCGCATGCGAACGGCAAGTACAGTTACGATCCAGCGACCGTTGCGGCAAAGATTGCGGAGCTGGAGCAGGAACTGGCGCGAGAACGCATCAACCTGAAGCTGGGGCGCGGGTGCGACTTTCATCTCTCCTACGACAACATCGAGCAGGCCAAGGCTGATCCGTCGCGGTTCAGCATCAACGGGCTGGGCTATCTGCTGGTGGAGATTCCCGACTTCGGCCTGCCGCCCGGGCTGACCGAGGTCTTCTACGAATTGCAGCTTGCCGGGCTCACGCCGATTCTGACGCATCCGGAGCGGAACCCGACCCTTCAAGTTGATCAGGGACGGATGGTGGAGTGGCTGAAAGGCGGCGTGCTGGTGCAGGTCACGGCCGGCTCCGTCGCCGGACAGATGGGCAGGCAGGCTGAGCGGATGGCGCATGAGCTTCTGGCCAAACGCTGGGTCCACTTTCTGGCCACCGACGCACATAACACCACGTCGCGCGCTCCAAAAATGCGGGCGGCTCAGGAGGCCGTGGCCGGAAAATATGGGCCGGACTACGCTCGGCTGATCTGTGTCTCGAACCCGCTGGCCGCCTTCATGGGCAAGCCGCTAGAGCCGCAGCCGGAGCCCTTCGGACTCTACGACGATATGGAGCCGAAGCGGTGGTGGCAACGGCTGTTCAGCCGCTAGCCCGTACTTACGCTGAGTGAAAAGATTGCGCCGTCAGAGACCGAGGCCGCCGTCCACGGCCAGAAGCTGTCCGGTGATGAAGTGAGGGGCCGTAGCAAAGAAACGCACGGCGGCGGCTACGTCTTCGGCGGTGCCGTTGCGTTGCATCGGCGTCTTGCGCGCGAAGTGGGCGTAGGCTTCGTCCACTTCGCCCTGAACGATCATCCCCGGCGCGATGCAGTTGACGCTGATCTCCGGTGCCCACGCCTTAGCCATCGTCTGCGACAGCATGTGCAGTGCGGCCTTCGAGGTGCAGTAGTGTCCATGCGTGGCCCAGGGGTGCAGGCCGCCCAGCGATCCGATGTTGATGATGCGTCCGCGCGATGCGCGCAGGTGCTGATGCGCGGCCTGCGCTACGAGGAACGGTGCGCGGGTGTTGGTGCTGAACATCGCGTCCCACTGGACGACGGTGATCTCGTCGAGCGCGGCTGACTCGAAGACGCCCGCGTTGTTGACCAGAATGTCGAGGCGGCCGAAGTCGCTGATGACTTCGGCGACGGTCTCGCGGATGCTTTCCGGGTCTCGAAGATCGCAGCGGACGGCAAGCGCCTCGGCGTTGTACGCGGCCAGGTCGCGGACGGTCTGCTCCGCCTCAGGCTGCGAGGCGAGGTACGTGATGGCCACATCCGCGCCCGCTTCAGCAAGCGTCAGCGCGATGGCTCGGCCAATGCGTCTGGCGGCTCCGGTGACGAGCGCGGTCTTTCCCTGAAGTGGTTTGTCCATGTTGTGATTCAACCGGCAGTTGACGGTAGCACAAAAGCAGATTCCTCCGCTTTGCTACGGAATGACAATGCAAAAACTGGCTGTCGAGCTTGATACTTCCCACCCATCGCAAAGAGCGCGATGGATGGGGCACCTAAAGATTGTTGGACAATCAAGGCTACTGCTTTGGTGCGGAGGCGCCGGCAGACTTCGGAGCAGCAGCCGGTGCGGTGGACGCGGGCGGTGCGGCAGGCTGCGTGCTGGTCTGAGGCTTGGGGCGGACGGGCTCCTGCACGCCCCACTTGCGGTCCGAAGCCTTGCCTTCGTTGTTCTCGTAGGCGGAGACCTGTGCGCGGGGGCGCAGCATGGAGATCGAGATGTCCTTGGTCGGTCCGTCAATCTGGTACGACCCGGCATAGGTGGCAAAGCCGGCAGCGATAATCTGCACATCGACACGGCTGCCGACCGGGATGACGTCGATGGTCGCCTTGCCGTCGGGGCCGGTCTTGACTTCGAGGTTGCCCAGGTCCTTGCCGTTCCGGTCGAACGGGTTGAAGACGACAGCGGCGTTCATCAGGGGCTGGCCATTTTCCTTCTTCAGCACCTCGACGTCGATGCGCGCAGTCGGCGGCGGAGCCTTGTACTTGCGGCTGCGATAGTGCTGTTCCCCCGCCTTGGCCTGCCATGAAGAGGCGAGCGCAAAGCAGAAGACGAGTGCAAACGAGATCCAGACTGAACGGCGGAGCGGCATGGGGATATTTTACGACGGATGATGGCATGCGAAGAAGCCGGGCCGCTGGAGTTTGTAGTTTTTCGACCCGTATTTGCGGCAATGGGAAAGGAAGCAGATTCCTTCGCTACGCCACGGAATGGAAACGCCAAGGGGCTGCGGAATGGCTTTGGCGCGGCGTCGGACGGGCAGGAGGCAGGGTTGCGTGAGATAGACTAAGATTTTTAGCGCATAAGTTGACAGTGCTCGGTGCAATGTCTTATCGTTAGCAATCGGAAGCAGCGAGTGCTAATGCGCTCCAGCGGCCTCCGCGCCGACTCGGCGAGGACTGATTCCCTATGATTTTGCGGGTTGCCCGGAGGAACGTGCCCGGCCCCGCGCCATGCAACGGCGAACCGCGTGTTCGCCCAAAACCCAAAATGCTCCAAGGAGATGTACAGCAATGTCGAAAACATCGTTTACACCGCTGCACGACCGTATCCTGGTTCGCCGCGTGGAAGAGAGCGAGACCGTTCGCGGCGGAATCATCATCCCCGATTCAGCCAAAGAGAAGCCGCAGCAGGGCGAAGTGATCTCGGTGGGCAAGGGCAAGTCGAACGACGAAGGCAAGGTATTCCCCCTCGACGTGAAGGCGGGCGACAGCATCCTGTTCGGCAAGTACTCCGGCACGGAGATCAAGCTGGACGGCGAAGAGTTTCTGATCATGCGCGAGGAAGAGGTCCTCGGCATCCTCAAGAAGTAGCACTTCGTGCCGTATACCGCGGCTACGCCGCCTAATCGGCGCTTCGGGCGCCTCACTCAAAACACTTTGATTGGTCGCTGACCAAAACAGGAGCAACACAATGGCAAAACAGATTCTGCATGGAGAAGATTCGCGTCAGGCAATCCTGCGTGGTGTCAACACGCTGGCCGACGCAGTGAAAGTGACACTTGGACCTAAGGGTCGCAATGTCGTCATTGAGAAGAAGTTCGGCTCACCAACGATCACCAAGGACGGCGTCACCGTGGCCAAGGAGATCGAGCTGGGCAACTCGCTCGAAAACATGGGCGCGCAGATGGTGCGCGAGGTTGCGTCGAAGACCTCGGACGTAGCCGGTGACGGCACCACCACCGCGACCGTGCTGGCACAGGCCATCTACCGCGAGGGCGTGAAGACCGTTGCCGCCGGCGCAAACCCGATGGCGCTGAAGCGCGGCATCGACAAGGCTGTTGAGGCGATCATCGGCAAGCGCGACGAGAACGGCGCGGCCCAGGGCGGCGCACTCAACAAGCTGTCGAAGCCGGTTTCGGGCGAGATGATTGCGCAGGTCGGCACGATCTCGGCCAATAGCGATGCGCAGATCGGCACCATCATCGCCGAGGCCATGAAGAAGGTCGGCAAAGACGGCGTCATCACCGTCGAAGAGTCGCGCACCATGGAGACGCAGTTGGATGTGGTCGAGGGAATGCAGTTCGACCGCGGCTACCTGTCGCCCTACTTCGTGACCGACGCGGAGCGCATGGAAGCGGCGCTCGAGAACCCCTACATCCTGATCTACGAGAAGAAGATTTCGTCGATGAAGGACCTGCTGCCGCTGCTGGAGCAGATTGCCCGCACCGCCAAGCCGCTCGTCATCATTGCTGAGGACGTGGACGGCGAGGCGCTCGCAACGCTCGTGGTCAACAAGCTGCGCGGCACGCTGAACGTGGCCGCCGTCAAGGCCCCTGGCTTCGGCGACCGTCGCAAGGCCATGCTACAGGACATCGCAGTGCTGACCGGCGGCAAGGCCATCACGGAAGATCTCGGCATCAAGCTCGAAGGCGTGAAGATCGAGGATCTGGGCACGGCGAAGCGCGTCACCATCGACAAGGACAACACCACCATCGTCGATGGCGGCGGGAACGACAACGACATCGCTGGTCGCGTGAAGGAGATTCGCGCTCAGGTCGAGAAGACCACCTCCGACTACGACCGCGAGAAGCTCCAGGAGCGTCTGGCCAAGCTGGTCGGCGGCGTTGCCGTCATCAAGGTGGGCGCTGCAACCGAGACCGAGATGAAGGAGAAGAAGGCTCGTGTCGAGGACGCCATGCACGCAACCCGCGCGGCGGTTGAGGAAGGCATCGTCCCCGGCGGCGGCGTGGCGCTGGTACGTTGCGCCAAGGCTGTCGATGAGGTCATCAAGGGCCTCGAAGGCGACGAGAAGATCGGCGCGTCCATCATCCGTCGCGCGATTGAAGAGCCGCTGCGCATGATCGTCTCGAACGCGGGCGAAGAGGGCGCGGTCGTCATCGGCAAGATCCACGAATCGAAGGAGCACAACTTCGGCTACAACGCCGGAACGGGCGTCTACGAGGACCTGGTGAAGGCTGGCGTCATCGACCCGACGAAGGTCACGCGGACTGCGCTACAGAACGCCGCCTCCATCGCCGGACTGATGCTGACCACCGAGGCGATGATCTCCGAGATCCCGGAGAAGAAGGAAGCTCCGGGCGGCGGCCACAACCACGGCGGCGGCATGGACGGCATGTACTAAACCGCTGCTTTCAATCAACACTGATGGAACCCCGGAGCGTGCGCTTCGGGGTTTCTCTTTTTGATGCGGCGAACGATTGCCCTGAGTCTTTCGTGGCTATAGGGGGAGCAAAGACTTAAACTGAAGGTCGCGCTGATGCGGCACGGCGGCATTGCGCGATTGATTGATGTCTTCGCCATGAACATTGAGACCGACGACGTTTCCATCGCCAGACGCAAACTGGTGATCCACGATGCAGCGATGATTGCGGGGCTGTCTTTGGCGACGGTGCTGCTCTTCATGGCGACGCTGTTCCTGTTTCGCTCGTTCGAATCGCATCGCAGCGAGCTGGCCATTCGCTGGTCCAGTCGCGGACGTGTGGCGCTGGCGGCTGGCCATCCCGAGCAGGCGATTGGCGCGTTGCGCACTGCGCTCACCTACGCGCCGGCCAACCGCGAGTACGAACTGCTGCTGGCTGAGGCTTTGGATAAGGCGGGACACACGGACGAGTCGTACAACTACTTCCTGGGCCTGTGGACCGCACAGCCGGGTGACGGTGCGATCAATCTATGGTTGGCGCGGCTGGAGGCAAAGAGAGGCGACAGCGCCGCAGCGGCCAAATACTACCGGGCCTCGATCTACGGCACGTGGAACGGCGACGGCGCTGCACGCAGGCGCGATGTGCGACTGGAGCTGGCGCGCTATCTGCTGGACCACAAGGACGACGATGCAGCTCGCACGGAATTGCTGATCGCGGGAGGAAACAACCCCGGCGATCCTGCATTGGAGATGACACTGGGCGCGCTGCTGGAGCAGGCGAACGATCCTGCCGATGCGTTTGTCTATTACAGAAAAGTGATTGCCGCGCAGCCGAAAAATGCACCCGCATTGGCAGCCGCCGGAAGGCTGGCATTCGCCGCCGCGCGGTTCAAGGAGGCACGCCGCCTGCTTGGTCGCGCTGACCGCGAGTTCGATGACGCCAATACAAAGGAGCCGGAAGACCTGACCGAACTCCTGAAGAATGTGGATCGCGCGCTTGCGATTGCTCCATTTAAAACACTGCCTGTGCGAGAGCGAGCGGCCCGCACGGTTGCCGCACGCGAGACGGCGCGGAAGCGGTTCGCGGATTGCAGCCTTCAAGTGGCGCAGTCCGGCGGCTCGCCTTCATCGCTTCAGGTCCTCAGCACCGCGTGGGCGGCCAAGGCAGCGAATGCAGACGAGCGAATGCTCCTGCGCAACCCCGACGCCGAGGACGCGACTATCAAGCTGATCTTCGACACCGAGTTACAGACCATGCAGGCGTGCGGCCCTCCGAGCGGCGACGATGCGCTACTGCTGCTGCTGGCACAATCACCGAACGCGCTGGATCAATGAGAGGGCACGAAGAGAGAGCATGGACACAGAGCCAGTGATCACAAAGGAGGTGAAGCCGGGCGCCAGATGGCCCGGCCCGGCTGAAGCAGCGCGGATCGCTCCGGGGCGCGAGGAGCGGCTGTTTCTGCTGCTCTCCATCTTCATCGGCGTCATCTCCGGCTTGCTGGTCGTCGCGTTTCGCATGGCGATTGAGTGGTTACATGTGCTGCTGCTGGGGTCGTCGCCCGCGCCGGGACAGCACCGCCTGCTCATCATGCCCGCGCTTGCTGGAGTGCTGATCGCACTGTTGACGCGGTATCTCTTCCCCAATGTGCGGGGCAGCGGCATCAACCAGACCAAAGCCGCGTTCTACATACACAACGGATACATCTCGACGCGCACCGTCATCGGCAAGTTTCTGCTGTCGGCGCTGGCGATTGGCAGCGGCCACTCGCTGGGGCCGGAAGACCCTTCGCTACAGATCGGCGCGGGCGTAGCTTCGTTCATCAGCCGCAAGATGGGAATGTCGAAGGCAAAGCTGCGCATCTTTGCGCCGGTGGGCGCGGCCGCCGGCCTGGCTGCGGCGTTCAATGCGCCCATCTCTGCGATCCTGTTTGTCATTGAAGAGGTGATCGGACAGTGGAGCGCGGCTGTGCTCGGCTCCATCGTCCTCTCGGCTGTATCGAGCGTCGTGGTGGCGCGCTGGTTCTGGGGCACAGAGCCGATGTTCCGCATTCCCGCAGTGAACCTGCGCGACCCGCGCGAGCTGATCGCGTATGCCGTGCTGGGCGTCGTCGGAGGCTTCGCTTCCCTGCTCTTCGCACGCTCTCTTGGTTATCTGCGGCCCTTGCTGCGCAGGCAGCCCACATGGTCGCAACTGGGACAACCTGCGCTCGCAGGGCTAATGGTCGGCGCGATTGGCTACTTCGGCTTCCCTCAGGTCATGGGCGCCGGATACGAGGCCATCGACCAGGCCATGCACTCGCAGTTTGCGTGGAAGATGCTGCTCGTGCTCGCGCTCTTCAAAATTCTTGCCACCACGCTCTCATTTTCCAGCGGCACACCGGGCGGCATGTTTGCGCCCACGCTGTTCGTCGGCGCGATGCTCGGTGCGGGAGTGGGCGCCTTCGAGAAGATTTATTTCCCGCACGTCACAGGCTCGCTGGGCTCGTATGCGCTGGTGGGCATGGGCGTTTTGTTCGCGGGATTTCTACGCGCGCCGTTGACCTCCGTCTTCATGGTGCTGGAGGTCAGCGGCAACTACTCCATCGTCATTCCCGTCATTCTTGCGAACACGATTGCCTACCTCATCGGCCGCACGCTGCAACCCGTTCCCATCTTCGAGATGATGACGCACCAGGACGGACTCTACCTGCCGTCGATGGAGGAGCAGCGCGAGGAGAGCAATCTACACCTGGAAGACGCGATGCGCCCGCTGGACGTGCCCGTGTTGCAGGCTGCGGGCACCATAGACGATGCCGCGCGCGAGCTGGCTGCGCACGGCGGCCTGAAGGACGTTTCTGTCGCGTTGGTGCGGTATCCGAGCGGGCTGTGGTACGCGGCGAAGCGCGACGAGCTGGCCGCGATCCTTGCGAATCCTGCCGGCGAACAGCAGAGCGCGGGCCTTTCGCTTGGCGACCGGCTCGGCGGGGAGCGGACACCGCTGCTGTTTCCCGACCTTCCTCTGGACAGCGTGCTGCCGTATTTTGAACGATGGCCGCTGCTGCCTGTCTCCAATCGCGCCGTGCGCGGAGCGGTGGAGGGCGTGATCTCTCTCGACGATGTGCTGAATCGCTACCGGCGCAGGTAGTGTTGTTCATCGACCGCGAACAGGAATAGTATTCTCCTGAATCGTTTCAAACCCCGCTGATATTTGCCAACGAGAGGATGAGGATGAGACTGTCGCGGAGAGAGTTTTCAAAGATGGGCGCGTATGGTTTGGCGGCGCAGATGCTCCCTGCAAGCGCGATGAAGGCGCAGGAGAGCGGCAGAAAGATTGGCTACTGCGTCATCGGGATCGGGAGAATCGCCGACCACTTTCTGCGCGGTGTCGAGCAGAGCTCCTACGCGAAGATCACCGGATTCGTGAGCGGACACAGAGACAAGGCCGAGCGGTTCGCCGCGCAGTACGGCGTGCCCGCAAGCTCCATCTACAGCTACGAAGACATGGACCGGATGCGCGACAACAAGGAGATCGACGCCGTCTACGTCGCGTTGCCCAACAACATGCACGCCGAATACACGATTCGCTCGGCCAAGGCGGGCAAACACGTGCTGTGCGAAAAGCCGATGTCCACCACCGTCAGCGATGCGGAGGCGATGATCGCCGCATGCAAAGCTGCGAATGTGAAGCTGATGATCGCCTACCGGCTGCACTACGAACCGCTGAATCTGAAGGCGATTCAACTTATTCGAGACGGTGCGCTGGGCCAGGTGCAATCGATCAACGGCGCATTCGGCTTCAACTGCGGCGCGGGCGAGTGGCGGTTGACGAAGCAGTATGGCGGAGGCGGTTCGCTCTTCGATGTCGGCATCTACGTGTTGAATGCGTGTCGCTACCTGACCGGCGAGGAGCCGGTGAAGTTTACCGGCGTCACCTCGACCATCACCCACGATGGCCGCTTCAACGAGGTCGATGAAAATGTCTCGTGGACGCTGAAGTTCCCTTCAGGCATCCTGGCGACAGGCAGCAGCACCTACGGTGCGACCATGCCTGGGTACTTCAAGGTTTACGGCACGAAGGGCTGGCTGGGAATGGACCCGGCATACAACTACGACGGCCTGCGGCTGCGCGCGAGCTATGCGGGCGCGAAGGGTGCTCCGCGTATTGAGTTGGACGAGGCAAACCCGGAGCGCGACCCGAAGCAGTTTGCGCGCGAGGCCGACCACTTGGCAGAGTGCATCCTGAACAACAAAACACCGACGAGCCCAGGTGAAGAGGGTCTGCGTGACATGCGCTACATCCAGGCCATCTACAAAACGGCCGGGGTTGAGGTTGCGTGAAGAATACTCCCGGAAGCTGCCAGACGCACAATCCGCTATCCTGCTGTGCATGACAATGAAATGGATGGCGGTTCTGGTTGCGGCAGCGATGCTCGTCCCTGTGGGTCTGGCTCAAACAGATGTACATGCTTTGCAAAAGGAACTCAAGGGGAAGCAACTGGCCCTGAGAAACTATGCCGCGGACCCCAGTGCTTCCTATGTGTGGAACAACGGCACGCTCGTCGCTGAGCCGGTGGCCTTCTACACGTTTGGAGTGTTTACGACGAAGTCGGTGAAGCTCAAGAGAGACACTCTCATCATTGAAGGCACGCGGGCCACCATCGTTCGCGATCGCAAAACCGGTGCGTGGGAGCTTGATCACCAGACTCCGATGAAACTTAAGGTGGATTTGCATGGCACCGATCAATCGACTGTGGTTCCGGAATTACAGAACATGATGTTTTTTCCTGATGTGCAGACCGCGCTCGCTGGACTGCCTGCGCAGATAGCAGGGACGCTGAACACCAGCTCCGACTCACAGACTCCCTGCAAGTGCCAATGGATCGACGCATCGAACAAAGGCGACTGGTTGCGTGTGGATTTCCCGTCTCCACGGCTCGTTGTTCCGAAGCTTCTGTACAGTGTAGAGCCTGACTTCAGTGCAGAAGCAAGACAAAATAAAGTCTCCGGCAACGTCAAGCTCTTTATCGATGTTTCCGCGACAGGGCACGTGAATGACATCTGGCTTGCCAGGGGCTTCGGATATGGTTTGGACGAAGCGGCTGAAAAGGCCGCACGGCAATACGTCTTCAAACCAGCAACGTACGATGGGAAGCCAGTAAAGACTGTGGTCGACGTGCAAATTAACTTCCAGACATTTTGAAGTTCAGTCGCCGCCGAAGCGAATCTTCAAGCCCGTGCGAATTGTAAACGGCAGGCTTGGGTAGCCGATGGGGCCGATGTGTTGCAGGCTCAGCAGATTGTCGAGCTGCGTATACGCCGTGATGTGGCCCGTGAGCGTGTAGAGCGCGTTGATGTCGAGCTTGGCGTAGCCGGAGTCGAGGTTGCGGTTGGGCAACAGCAGCGTGTTGCCGCCGTTGAAGTCGTTATAGAGCTGGAAGGTGGAGTCGTCGCTGCGACTGGCAAGCGCGCCTTTGAACGCCGCTGAAAACCTTGCGCGGGTATACTGCACAGCGAAAAAGCCAGCCTCCGGCGGGCGGCGGAACGGGCGGCTGCCGACCAGCGGCGAGAGTGCTCCGATGGCGATGCCGGGGATGTTCGGGTTCGTCGTAGGCGTGCCGTTGTTGGCCGCGACCGCGTCGCTGGCAAAAGATTGCAACACAATAGGAGCGAGGTACGTGTAGCCTCCGCGCACGAAGAGATGCGTGAATGGCCGATACTGTACTTCGAGTTCCATCCCCTGCGCGCGGAAGGCGAGCGAGTTCAACGCAGCGCCGAAGAGCTGATTGGCGATGCTGGGCGGAATGCCGAAGTACTTCGTCAGGCTGGTTGAATCGACGACCTCGATCTGATGGCTGAACTCATTGTGAAAGTAGCCCGCCTTCAGGATGAGCTTCTGGCCGAGGATGTTCTGGTCTACGCCAAGGTCCCATGTGCGCGACCGCTCTTCGCTGATGGGCGTGACGCGGTAGGCGTCGATGGCAGCTTGATTGCCGCTCTGTTGAAGCTCGGTGTAGAGGCTGGAAAACTCCGACGCGAGCGAAGGCTCCTGCACCCCGGTAGCAAAGCTGGCCCGCAGGCGCGTGCCGCGAAACCTGCGCAGGCCCGGACGCACCGGCACGTAAGCGAGTCCGATGCGCGGCGTGCCCGCAATGCCGTAGAGATGGTTCTTTTCAACCGCGCCCCCCAGCGAGTAGAAGACGCGATTTTTGATGTCGCCCTGAAGCTGGAGCGTGTACTGAAAGTTTGGCCGATCGATCTTTTCGTCTTCAAACACAGCCGGATCGACGAAGCGACCGCGTTCATCCTCATAGCGAAATCCGAAGAGCGCGGTAATGCGATGCGGAAAGGCGTAGTCCGACTGATAGTAGAACTCGTCGCGGTTGGAAACAGCGTCTTCCTGCGGGGAGAAGAACGCCGCGCGTCCAGTGGCGCTGTAGCCATTGGCCCCGCGAATCGTAACGGTGTTGCCGTAGTACGTGGTGTAGCTCACACCGTCAAACTCGCTCGTGACAGGCTCCCCGACAGGCGTAAACTGTCGCACCTGCTCACGCTTGCGCACAATGCCGTAGCGGGCGAGGTTGTGCCACTTCCCTGCCGCTAGATTTTCAATCGTCAACCCGGAGTAGAGGTCCTGGTCGCTCTGCTTGCCCGAGGCCGCAATGCCGTAGAAACCGTAAGCATTCGGCAGCCCGGTGGCGGAGTTGCCATATCGCAGCGTGAAGCGTGCCTGCGTGTTCGTCGTGAGGTTGTAGCCGATGTTGGCCACGCTGGTGGCGACATGAAACTGATCTCGCGCCAGCGAGTTCGAGGTATCGAAGCGGCTGAACGCTGTGTAGTAATCCAGCTTCGCGTGCGCACCGGAAAGTGCGGCCTCGTTGCGATACGTGCGAAAGTTCCCGGCGTCGCCCGAATAGTTCAGCACGGGGCGAAGCGAACTGCCGCGCGGCGTTGTGAGGCTGACCACCGAAGCCGCCGCATCGGAGCCATACAGCGCCGAGTTCGGCCCGCGATAGAGTTCCAGCCCGCTCAGCCCCGTCGTTGAGACCGTGCCGTAGTCGAACTGCCCTCCGGGGTCTTCCACGGCAATGCCATCGATGAGCACCTTGTTCGCATCGGAGCCACCGCCTCGCACGAACAACGAGGCAACGCCGCCGTACTGACCAGTCTGCACCACCACGTTTCCCGGCGACTGGCGCAGATCGTTGACGATGCCCACCTGAGTGGCCAGGTCGGACATCGGAATCAACGTGACCGCCGCACTCGCCTGCTGGATCGGTGTCGAGATGCCGGTCGCCGTCACTGTCACCTGCTCGGTGACGGAGGCGGCTTCGAGAACAACGTTGCGCGTCACCACATCGATGCGACCGCCGTAGAAGTCGCGGCTGATGTTCGGAGCGAATGTCGTCGCAGCCGTCAGCAAAATAAAACGACCCTGCGCAGTGCTACGAATCTCGTAGCTGCCATCCACCCCCGAGACACCGATGGCGATAGCCTGCGTCCCCTGAATGAGCCTGACCTGTGCTCCAGTAACGGCTGCGCCGAGAGGGTCGGTGACGACGCCGCGCACAATCACCGCGCGCGCAGGAGCTGCCAGGACGAAGACCAGCAGCATGGCAAACAGAACGAGCAGCGGCCGGATGCGGAGGTCGAATGACATGCGTACTTCCATCATAACGACCGCCGGCGTCCGGCAGGGATCAGGGGAGGAGGATCAGCTTGCCCGTCGTCTTGCGCGATTCAAGATCGCGGTGAGCCTGGGCAGCCTCGGCAAGTGGATACGTATGCTCGATGCGCAGCTTCAGCGAACCGTCGGCCACGCTCCCGAAGACATCGCGCGCTCGCTCCTCCAGATCGTGGCGCGTAGCGATGTAGTCCTTGAGCGTAGGCCGCGTAATGTAAAGCGAGCCCAGCAGCGAGAGCCTAATCAGATCAAACGGAGGAACCGCTCCGCTCGATCCGCCAAACAGCACCAGCGTGCCGCGCGGGCGCAGCACCTCCAGCGATTTGTCGAAGGTCGTCTTGCCCACCGAATCGTAAACCGCGTGCAGGCCGGGGCCATTGACCAGCTTCTTCACCTTCGCGGCAAAGTCCTCATGCGTGTAGAGAATGACCTCATCGGCCCCTGCGGCGCGCACCAGCGCCTCCTTCTGCGCCGTCGAAACCGTGGTGAAGACGCGCGCGCCGCGCGCCTTGGCCATCTGGATCAGCAGCAGCCCGGTACCGCCCGCACCTGCGTGGATCAGCACCTCGTCGCCGCTCTCGATGGGATACGCCGAATGCGACAGATAGTGCGCCGTCATGCCTTGCAGAATGGCAGCAGCAGCCTCGGTGGCCGTAACGCCTTCGGGAATGCGCACGAGCCGGCTGGCAGGCGCAACAGCGAACTGCGCATAAGTGCCCGGAATGCCGCACCACGCAACGCGGTCGTCCACCTTCACGCCGCCCGCCCCGGGTCCAAGCGCCGTTACCGTGCCGGCCGCTTCCTGGCCAAGCGTGTACGGCAGGTGCGCCGGATACCGCCCTTCGCGGAAATACGTGTCGATAAAGTTGACGCCCGAGGCCTCGATGCGCACCAGCGCCTCGCCCGGCCCAAGCGACGGCATCGGAATATCCTGCAACGTAAGCACGTCGGGCGAGCCTGTCGTGAACATTTGAATGGCTTGCATAAATAAATTGGCCTTCCCTGCCTGAAATCCTCCGACTGACCGATGGTTGCCTGCGCACAACATGCAGGCCGGGCAGGCCATCGTCCCGCCGCGGCCTGCCTGATGCGTCAGCCGGTGATGTCGTGCAGCGTGGCGACCGGCCCGTTCTTCTTCACCGACTCGATGCCGTTGTCGCGCGCGCCTGTCGAGTTATACATCTCGCTCTTGCCAATCGTCTCGTGGTTCCTTGCCTTCAGCACGAAGTACGGCTTGCCTGAAGTTGATTCCTTGCGCTCAAACTGTTCGTCATGCGGAGAATTTGTCTTCACCGACTCAATGCCGTTCAGCGCGGCTTCCTTCGTCTTATAAAGTTCGCTGGTCAGAATGACCTCGCCATTTGCCGCCTTCAGATTAAACATGAACTGCTCATGTGCCGCCGCCTTCAATTCGTAGTGTGCTGCCATCTTCCCTCCAGGGTTGGTCGAACGGATTGACGTGCATCACCGGTATGGGCGGTAGCGCCTTGCCGGGATGCTCAACACTTTACCTGAAGAATTCCTGTCCGCGTCTGTCAAATGGGAAATAGAATGGGCCCAACGATTTTGAGACAAGCCGGACCAGTTCTCGATTCACCTGGCAACACTGGCTTTGGGGTATGGAGGATGCGCGTGAAACAAACAGGGCGAATTGCTCGCAGTGCATGGATTGCCACATCGATGTTGACGCTGACGCTCGGCACAGCCGGCTGTCGCGCGCGCAATACAAAGAGCAAGCCCACGGTAGCAGCCTCCGCAGGCGCTGTGAACACCCCGGCGGCCTCGGCCAACAAGCTAGCCGAAGCAGGTGTGTCGATTGTCACAGCCTGCGCCACAGAGCCGTTTGCCAACGCCAGCAAAGGCTTGATCGTCGCACAGACTGGTCTCAACGAAGATGTCTTCGACCTGCGCGATCGGAACACCTACCGCGCTGTCCCTTTTGCCCTGAACGAGGCACTGCGCCTACAGGACCTCTTGCTGAAGGAGATCGCCGCTCCGGGTCACACAAGCTATTCAGCCCCGCAGATCGCCTGCATCCAGCAGTTCGTCGCGCAGTTCAAGTCGCTCACCGACCCGCTGGTCGAAGCCGACACCGAACAGAAGCAACTTGACATTTCAGCATTCGACAAAGCATCGAAAGAAGCAGAGCAGGAAACCGAGCAGCAGACCACCCAGGAACAGAAGGCCATCGCGCCCGCAAGCTCCGGCCGGCAGTAGAGACAATCCATCTCGCCTCCCATTTCCCTGTAGCTGTTTTTCTGGAGGTTTCGTGCCGGAGACCTCCTCATCTCCAGGACAGTCCCTACTTTCTCGTTGTCATTCCCGAAGGTGCTCTGCGTTTCGCATCGGCCCGCGCCGGACTACACCTCTACGGAAATCCTCCAACACGCAAAACGGCCCGGCAAATGCGCCGGGCCGCTGCTCGCTTTACGAAACTAAGCGAGGACCTTGATCACCGATTTGTCGATTGTGTCCTTGGGCACATAGCCGACAATCTGCTCGGCCACTTTGCCGCCCTTGAAGAGCAGCAGCGCAGGGATGCCGCGAATGCCGTAGCGCATCGGCGTGGCCGTATTCGCGTCCACATCCATCTTCATCACCTTGAGTTTGCCCTGGTACTGCGAAGCAACCTCGTCCACAACCGGCGCGAGCGCCCGACACGGACCGCACCACGCGGCCCAGAAGTCCACCAACACAGGCTCCGCAGACTGGAGCACATCCTTCTCAAAACTTGCATCGTTTACATCGGTAACAAACTGTCCTGCCATTATTCCTCCCACTTGCTTTCGCCCCGTAGCACCCGACCGGGGCCCGGCAACCTTCACCATAATAGATGCAAAACCACACTTCCGGTTTCAAAACAGAAGAAGCTTACTTAAAAGGCAAACGCCCGGACCTCTATTGAAAGAGGTCAACGGGCGGCGTAGCAGCCCTCCCCAGAACTGCCCACACGCATAAGGTACGGGTGTTTCATTCATTCGTAAAGGAATCTTAGGTAACAAATACGGGAAGTTACTTTGTTGTCATCTCCTGTACCTGCTCGTCTTGCCCACAGCCAATGTCAACTTAGACCTGAAGTGACGCTTGAGCAATCGTCGTGCGAACCACTTCCAACATGGGATCGTTAGCCACCTGACGCATGATTTCAGGCAGCTTAGCCGCTGTCTCTTCGTCCTTGGCAACTACCAGCACCGAAGGCCCCGCCCCGCTCAGCGCCACGCCCAGCACGCCGGGCTGGTGTTCCGCAAGTGGCAGCAACAGCTTCAGTAGCGGGCAGGCATCCATCCGATAGGGCTGGTGGATGCGGTCGTGCATGGCCGCCTTCAGCAGGTCAGGCCGGTCCTGAGCAAAGGCAGCCACCAACAGCGCCGTGTTCTGGATATTCGCCACAGCGTCTGCACGGCTGTAAACCGAAGGGAGCAGCGCCCGCGCCTTCTCCGTAGCCAGGCTGGCCGAGGGCATCGCCAATAGAAGGTTCCACTTCAGGTTTTCTCCGCATGTTGCTGTAACCACATGACGTCCATGCATCGCGGAAGCCGTCATGCCGCCCATCACACACGCCGCCACATTGTCCGGATGCCCTTCGCGCCTGCATGCCTCTTCCAGAATCTGCTGCCGCGTCCAGTTCAGATGGCCAAAGTGGCTCGCCAGCGTCACCCCGGCCACCAGCGCCGCCGCGCTCGAACCGCATCCCATCCCCAGCGGAATCTCGTTGTGGATGTCGAGACTGATGTATGGAATCGACTCGCGTCCTGCCGCCGTCAACACCTCGTCATAGGTACGAAGAATCAGGTTGTTCTTCAGATGCGCGCACTGGTCGGCATTGCGGCCGCTCGCCTTGATGTGAAACTCGCTCGATTGAGTCGCATCGATGGTCAGGTAAAACCCCATCGCCAGCCCAAGCGCATCGAACCCCGGCCCCAGATTGGCGGAGGTCGCAGGCAAACGCAGATGCAGCGGTGTGGCCTGCGCGCTCATGCGGGCTGCGCCTGCTTCATGTGCGATTCCAGCCTGCGCATCACGGTGTCCGTGTCCGGATCAAGCACCACGGGAGGCTTGCGCAGGCTCGCATGCAGCGCCTGGTCAGCCGCGGAGATCTGCGCGTTTTCGGCCTCCGTCAACAACTCGCCGCGATGATAGTCAATCGTGTAATTCGAGTCCTTCAGCGTGTGACCGGTCAGGATCAGCACCGTGCGCTCCTCGCGCTGCACCTTGCCCAGCGCGACCAGCTTCTTCAGGCCAGCATACGTCACGGCCGAGGCAGGCTCGCAACCCACGCCCTCGGCGCCAATCTGCGCCTTGGCCAGAGCGATCTCCTGCTCCGAGACCTGCTCGCACCAGCCGCCCAACGCATCGATCACATTCGCCGCCTTGCGCCAGGACGCCGGATTGCCGATGCGGATCGCCGTCGCCCGCGTCTCCGCCGTCACCGGACGCATCAGCCGGTTCGAGTCGGTATACCACCGATAAAGCGGGTTCGCGCCCTCAGCCTGAATCACGCTCACCTTCGGCGCACGCGGAATCATCCCCAGATGCCGCATCTCCATAAAACCCTTGCCCAGCGCCGACGAGTTCGCCAGGTTCCCACCCGGTACGATGATGTGGTCCGGCACCTGCCAGTCCAGTTGCTCCATCATCTCGAACGCAGGCGTCTTCTGCCCTTCAAGCCTGTACGGATTCACCGAGTTCAACAGATAGATCGGGAAGCGCGTCACCAGCTCCGTCAGAATCCTGACGCAGCCGTCAAAGTCCGTCTTCAACTGAATCGTCAACGCGCCGTAGTCCATTGACTGCGACAGCTTGCCCCACGCAATCTTCCCCTCAGGGATAAACACAATCGACCGCAGCCCCGCGCGCGCCGCATACGCAGCCATCGCTGCCGAAGTGTTCCCCGTCGAGGCGCATGCCACCCACTCAAACCCGCGGTCCGCAGCAACAGAAAGCGCCGCCGTCATGCCCGTGTCCTTGAACGAGCCGGTAGGATTCATCCCCTGATGCTTGGCCAGCAGCCAGTCCACCCCGGCGGCCTTCGCGCAGCGCGGCAGGTCGTAGAGCGGCGTATTGCCCTCGCGCAGCGTCACCACCTTCTCCGGCGCGCTCACAATCGGCAGCAGGTCGCGGAAGCGCCACACGCCCGACTGGTCCACCGGCAGCATCGAAGTCCTGCGCTCCTGCCACAGCCATCGCAGCGCGCTCGGATTGGGCAGGTTGTGCTCCGGCCCGGCAGCGGGCCGCGCCACGCTCTCCGACCACGGATAGATTACGTCGTAAAGTCCATTGCACTGCGGGCAGCGGAATATGCTGTTCACGGCATCGCCCGTAATCACGGCGCCGCACTCGGTGCATCTCAGATGATGGCTCGCAACTTTCATTGTGTCCCTCTAGGGTAACGTAAAGAGTGAGGTAGACCAAAGATGACCGTGCTCGTCCTCTGTCTCGCAATCGTGACCGCACTTTTCGGTGCAGCCCCCGCGCAGGCGCAAACCACGCTGCACGTCGCCGCCGCCGCCGATCTCCAACCCGTCATGCCGGCGCTCGCCGCCGAATACGAAAAGAAGACCGGCGTGAAGATCGAGGTCAGCTACGGCTCCTCCGCCACGCTCGCCACGCAGATCCTCAACGGCGCGCCCATGGACCTCTTCCTCGCCGCCGACTTCACCTTCCCCGAAAAGGTCGTCGCCGCCAACCTGGCCGACACGCGCGACCCCACAGCCTATGCGAAAGGCGCGCTCGTCCTCTGGGCCCGCAAAGACTCGCCGCTCCAACCGCTCAGCATGGACCGCCTCACCGACCCGCGCGTCACGCGCATCGCCGTCGCCAACGCCGAGCACGCTCCCTACGGCCGTGCCGCCATCAGCGCGCTCCACTGGCTCCGCCTCTACGACAAAGTCGCCCCGCATCTCGTCGTCGCTGAAAACATCGCCCAGACCGCGCAGTTCGTCGAATCCGGCAACGCGCAGCTCGGCCTCATCTCGCTCACGGTCGCCAGCACGCAGCACTTTCGCAACCTCGGCACCTACGTGCTGGTGCCAACCTATGCCTATCCCCAGATCCGTCAGTGCGCCGTCGTCATGACAAAATCCCCGCACAAAGCCGAAGCGCACGCCTTCCTCAACTGGCTCCTGACACCCGCCGTGCAAAACCAGCTCCACACCTTCGGCCTCACACCCGTGCGATAAAAGACAGCCTGAAATAGACTGGCCCAGTATGGACTTCCAGGCTCTCTGGCTGACCCTCCAACTCGCTATAGCGACCACGGCCATCCTGCTTGTGGCCGCGCTCCCACTCGCCTGGTGGATCACGCGTGGACACAGCGCCCCGCGCGCGCTCGCGCAAGCCATCGTCGCGCTGCCGCTCGTGCTGCCGCCCACCGTGCTCGGCTACTACCTGCTCATTGCGATGGGCCCGCTCACTGCGCCGGGCCGCCTGCTCATCCGCCTCTTCGGACACCCACTTGCCTTCAGCTTCACCGGCCTGCTCATCGGCTCCGTACTCTACAGCCTGCCGTTTGCCGTGCAGCCGCTGGTGGCGGGATTTTCCTCGGTAGACGCAGGCTACGTCGAGGCCTCCGCCGGCCTCGGAGCAGCGCCCGCAACCACCTTCTGGCGCGTCGTCATGCCGCTCACCCGGGCATCTCTGCTCACCAGCGCCGTGCTCGCGTTCACCCACACCGTGGGCGAGTTCGGCGTCGTGCTCATGATCGGCGGCAACATTCCCGGAGCCACGCGCACACTCTCCATCTCGCTCTACGACCAGGTGCAGGACTTCAACTACGCCGCCGCCAACCGCACCGCGCTGCTGTTGCTCGTCATCTCACTCGTCGCCCTGCTGCTGATCTACCTGTTGCCCAGCCTGCGCAAAACGGACGGAAGGCAGGCCGACATTGTCCGCTAGTCAGTCCGCTCACTCGCCCGCCAGCCTGCTCAGCGTCAACATCCGTCACCACGTCGGCAGCCTCGCACTCGACGTGGCATTTGAACTCATCAAGCCCTGGACCGTGCTCTTCGGCCCATCGGGCAGCGGAAAAACGACGCTGCTCAGGACCATTCAAGGATTCGTCCAACCCGGCACCGGTCGCATCGCACGTGGCAACACCGTGCTCTTCGATTCGTCATCCCGGCTCATCGTCCCCCCGCACCTCCGTCCCATTCGCAGCGCAGCCCAGACGGCCCGGCTCTTTCCGCACATGACCGTTCGCTCGAACGCCGTCTACGGCAGCGGCTGGACAACAAAACCTCAAGATGGCATGGCTACCGCCGAGCAGATCATGGCTCTGTTCCGCATCCAGCACCTGGCCGACCGAATGCCCGCCGACCTCAGCGGAGGCGAACGCCAGCGCGCCTCCGTCGCCCGTGCCGTCGTCGCGGCCATCACCAGCGGCAGCCCGGACCAGAGACCCTTGCTTCTGCTCGACGAGCCCTTCTCCGGCCTCGACGCCGCGCTGCGCGACGATCTGCTCGCCGAACTTCGCGCGTGGCTCGTCCAATGGCACGTTCCGGTACTCTCGGTCACGCACGACGTTGGCGAAGCATTTCAGCTCGGCGCGGAGGTCATCAAGCTGGCCGAAGGCCGCATCACGCAGCAAGGCCCGGTCGAGTCGGTACTCGCCGAAGAACGCCTCCGCCTGATGACCCAACTCCGCGACTGAACCGCAATCGCCGTCACTCCTGTTTCAACACTGTCATTCTGAGCACAGCGAAGAACCCCCGCATTTTCCACCAATGCCGGGTGCCCCATCTTCGCGACGGCTCTATCGTCGTTAAGGCGGGGCCGCGCTAAGGTGGGGTCGCGCTAAGGTAGGCCGCGTTAACGCTGGGCCGCGCACCCAGTGCACGTCATCTCGACCGGAGGCGGCGTTCTTTGCCGCCATAGCGGAGAGACCCCCGTATTTTGTCTTTGCTCAAACCCAACAACCCGCTCTTATCCGCGTTCTCCGCGCAAATCCGTGGTCGTTCTTAATCGATGTCATCAGTGCAAATCGGTCTTACGCCTTCCACCCTCACCCCACCACAACCGGCTCCTGCTCCAACTCCACACCAAACCGCTCCCGAACCGTCCTCACAATCAGGTCTCGCAGCGCCTCCACCTCCGCCGCGGTCGCGCCGCCGCGATTAATCAGCGCCAGCGTATGCCGTGAAGAGATCCCCGCCCGGTGCATCACAAACCCCTTCGGGAAACCGGCCCTCTCCAACAGCCACGCTGCCGCCAGCTTCACCTGCCCTGCCCCCGCAGGCCAGTGCGGAATCTTCTCAACTGAAACAGAAAACCCATCTGCAATTCCGGCCAGGACCGAATCCGTCACCACCGGGTTTTTGAAGAACGAACCCGCGCTCCGGCAATCCTCCTCGCCCTCCACGATCAACATGCCCTTGCCGTGCCGTATCTCGCGCACCGCGTGATACACGTCCATCGGCGAAGGCGCACCGTCGCACCCGGCAAAGTGCCGCTTCAGGTCCGCATAACTCAGGTTCGGCCGCGCGGCGCGATCAAACCGGAACGTCACCCCCGTCACCACGTACCGCCCGCGATGCGTCGTATTGAAGATGCTGCGCCGATAGCTGAACCCGCACTGCTCGCGCCCGAGCACCACGAACTCGCCAGTCGATAAATCCAGCGCCCGCACCGAGACGATCGTGCTCGCGACCTCCTGCCCATACGCCCCAACATTCTGGATCGGCGTCCCACCCACCAGACCCGGAATCCCCGCAAGACATTCCACCCCGCTGATGCCCTGCTCGCACACCTCGTGCACAAAGCTGTTCCAGTCCACCCCGGCGGCGACTGAGTACTCGACCGCCTCGCCGCTCGAAGCCACCTGCGCCGGGCCATCCAGAGCCATGCGCACCACCAGCCCATCGAACCCCGCGTCGCCCACCAGCAGGTTGCTCCCCCCACCCAGCACAAACATCCGCAACCCGCGCTCCGAGGCAAACCGGACGGCCTCCACCAGCTCGTCCTCCGACCGTGCCTCAGCAAAAAAACGCGCCGGACCCCCAATCCGAAACGTGGTCAAGGGAGCAAGCGAAACATGTTCTTGAATCTGAAGTCTGGAATCAGCCACGGCTTGAGACTACCATCCCGTATTTTCCCTCGCGCCCGAGTAAAACCCAACACCGATTTGCGCCGAGGGCGCCGCTTTAAAAGCAACTACTTGGAACGACCACGGATCTGCGCGGAGTAACACGGATTGTTTTTATCCGTGTTCATCCGCGCAGATCCGTGGTCGTCTTTAGTCGGTGTCATCGGTGCAAATCGGTGTTAAGCCTTTCCGCCCCCACGTGGCGGGAATCCTTGACGCCCCTGATATACTAAACATGAGAGCAGGGATCAAAGTCCGGCCCAGGCCGGGCTTTCGCGTCTGGCGTGGCTCAGGCCTCCGATCCAGACCTGGTCCGAACCTAAGTCCTTTGTTCAAAGGACTTTGAGTACTTAAGTAGGGGAGGGGGTACCACCCCGCCCGCAGCCCGAGGGAGAGAGTATGTATCCAGAGATCATGGTCATTCCGATGCGCGAAGAGTTGACCCGCGCAGGCATCGCCGAAGCCCGCAGCGCCGCAGAGGTAGACGCTGCCCTGGCCCAGCCCGGCACCACGATGGTCGTCGTCAACTCCATCTGCGGCTGCGCCGCCGGCAAGATGCGCCCCGGAGTTCGGATGGCCATGCAGCACTCCGCGAAGCCCGACCACTCCGTCACCGTCTTCGCCGGACAGGACCGCGAAGCCACCGAGCGTGCCCGCAGCTACTTCGGCGGGCACCCACCCACCTCGCCCGCCATCGCCATCCTCCGCGACGGCCAGCTCGTCTACCTGATGCAGCGGTCGGCCATCGAAACCTCGACAGCCCCGGCCATTGCCCAGGAACTCGCCCGGGCCTTCGACACCTACTGCGCCCAGGCACCCGCATAACCCACATCCTCAACTGACAGCCGCTTCTGCCGATGTAGCAAGTACCTATGTCTACATCGACCTGTCCTGCTCCTCTCCCAGTTCCATTCCGCGAGGTCCCCTGCGGCCTCGGCGAGTTCGCCGGCGTCGGTAACGCCGACGAATCGACGATGGTCGGCAGCGGCACGGCCATCGAGCGGCTGCGTCTTCAGGTCCGCCGCATCGGCCCGCACTTCCGCACCGTGCTCATCTCAGGCGAGCCGGGCAGCGGCAAGGAGCTTGCCGCCCGCGCCCTGCACGCCAAAAGCCCCGGAGCAGGTGGCCAGTTCATCGTCTGCCACTCCGCCACGCTGGGCGACGCAGCCATTGAAGGCGCCGAGGCAGGCTATCGCCTCGCCGAGCTGATGAAGATGGCCACCCGCGGCACACTCTTCTTCGACGGCATCGACGAGATGCCTCTCGAAGCCCAGGGCCGCCTGCTCCGCGTCCTTCGCCGCAACGAGTGGGCCCAGGACGGCCTCGCCGCCCCGCCGAAGATGGACCTTCGCATGGTCGCCTCCGCCAGCCAGGACCTCCGCGTGCTCGTCTCCGCAGGCCGCTTCCGCCAGGAGCTTTACCACCGCATGGCCACCCTGACCATCGAACTCGCGCCGCTGCGCGACCGCGTGGAAGACATTCCCGAACTGGCCGAATTTTTCCTCCGCCGCTTCGCCCGCATGTACTCAAAGACCGTCGAGCGCATCGCACCCGCCGCGATGGAGCGGCTCGAAAGCTACTGCTGGCCCGGCAACGTCCGCGAGCTGGAGAGCGTTCTGCGCAACGGTGTCCTGCTGAGCGAAGGCGCTGTGCTCGACGAACAGGCGCTCCCCGCCTTCGCCGACGGAAATTTCAATCTGCCCTCCGGCGCGCCATCGAGCGCGGCAGAGCGCCTGCAGGATGTCGTCGAGCAGCACGTCCTGCACGTGCTCAAAAGCTGCGCCGGAAACAAACTCCGCGCCGCCGAGCTGCTCGGCATCAGCCGCTCCACGCTCTACCGGATGCTCGAGAGCTGCGCGCAAGGCGGAAGTTTCCCGTAGCCAAAGATAATCCTCCTCACGGTACACTGACGTGTGTTCCGAGGAGTTGCCATGAAGAAGATTTCCGCTGTTCTGGTGTGTGCACTGGCCTGCTGCACGGCTGCCGTTCCGCTGAAGGCTCAGCCGCCGCTGATTCCCTCCGCTGCCGCAAGCGCCGCGCCCGCGTCGGCTGCCGACCGCAGCAAGGCCCTGTCGCAACTCTTCGACGACATCTGGCAGGACCGGCTCAAGCACTCGCCGGAGTTCGCCTCCTCTCTCGGCGACAAACGTTACGACGACCAACTGACTGACTACTCGGTCAAAGAGGTCAACGCCGAGCTGGAGCGCGGACGCGAGTACATCGAGCGGCTCTCGGCCATCGATACGACTGAACTCTCCGACCAGGAGAAGCTCTCCTCCGAGCTGATGCTGCGCAAACTGATTGACCAGCAGGAAGGAGCGAAGTTCAAAGAGTGGGAGATGCCCGAGAACCAGTTCTACGGCTTTCATATCTCGCTTGCGCAGCTTCCCTCGCTCTTGCAGTTCGACTCCGTCAAGGACTACGACGACTACATCGCGCGCCTGCACAAAGTCCCGGCAGCCTTCTCGCAGATCATGACCAACATGCAGCTCGGCGCGGACGAGAAGCGCACGCCGCCCGCCTACCTGATGGAGAAGGTTGTCACCCAGGCCGAGACGCTGGCCAGCCAGAAGCCGGAGGACAGCCCCTTCGCCGGGCCGCTCAAGAAATTCCCCGCCGGGATCAGCGCCGCCGACCGCAAGCGCATCACGGACGACCTGATCGCTGCGATTGGCACGGACGTGCTGCCCTCCTACCAGCGGTTCGCACGGTTCGTGAAAGCAGCCTACGTCCCGAACTGCCGCAAAGACCCCGGCGTCTGGGCGCTGCCGGAGGGCGACGCCTACTATGCCTTCCGTGTCCGCCAGAGCACCACGCTGAACAAGACACCGGCCGAGATTCACCAGATCGGACTCGACGAAGTGAAGCGCGACGAGACGGAGATGCTCACCATCGCCAACAAGCTCGGCTACGCGGACCTGAAGAGCTTCAACGCCGCACTGAAAGCAAACCCAAAGGAACACCCAGCCTCGAAGGAGGCACTGCTCGACGCCTATCGCGGCTACATCGACCAGATGCGCCCCAAGCTGCCCGAGCTTTTCGGCACGCTGCCCAAGGCGAAGCTTGAAGTCGTGCCTGTGCCTGCCTACATCGAGAAAGATCAGGCTGCGGCCTACTACGAGAGCGGCAGTCCGGACGGCAAGCGGCCTGGCCGCGTCTACGTCAACACCTACGACTACGCCAACCGCTCACTGGCCGATGTCGAGGCCGTTGCGTATCACGAAGGTCTCCCCGGCCACCATCTGCAAATCTCCATCGCGCAGGAGCTGACCGGCCTGCCTGAGTTCCGCAAGCACTCTTACTACACCGCCTACACCGAAGGCTGGGGCCTGTACAGCGAGCGGCTAGGTAAAGACGTCGGCTTCTATCAGGACCCGTACAGCGACTATGGCAGGCTCGAAGCCGACATCTGGCGCGCCATCCGGCTGGTGGTCGACACCGGCGTCCACTCGCAGCACTGGACCCGCCAGCAGATGGTGGACTACTTCCACGCGCACTCGAACATCGACGAGGCGGATGTCCAGTCTGAAGTCGACCGCTACATCGCATGGCCTGCGCAGGCGCTGGGTTACAAGATGGGCCAGCTCGAAATCCTGAAACTGCGCGAGCAGGCCAAGACGGCGCTGGGACCGAAGTTTGACATCCGCGCCTTCCACGATGAGGTCATCGACTCAGGCGCGCTGCCGCTCGACGTGCTCGACCAGCGCGTGGATGCATGGATAGCAAGCAAGAAATAGGGCTTAGGGCTTAGGGACTAGGGACTAGAAAGCAGATGTGTACAGACGACGAGGCACTTAAATTATTCGTCTGCAATTAGCCCTTGTTGGCTAATCCCTAAGCCCTGATCCCTAAGCCCTATTCTGTTAGCCTTTCTATATGAGCGACGAAACGTATGAAGTGCAAACGCCGGCCCCGGCAATGCCGGGCATGCGGGTAGCAATTCTGGGCACGGGGAAGATGGGCGGCATTCTGCTGCAGGCCTTTCTCAAAAACAATCTGGTGTCTTCGGAGCAGATCTTCGCCACCGTGCATCATCCCGAGCGCGCGCAGGCTCTGTCCGCGCAGTTCGGTGTCGAGGTCACAACCGATAACCTTGCCGCTGCGCAACAGGCAGATGTGATTCTGCTGGGTGTGAAGCCGATTCAGGTTCCTGGCGTGATCGAGCAGATCAAGCCCGCACTGACTGAGGACAAACTGGTGCTCTCTTTCGCGGCGTCTGTGAAGACGCGGTCTATCGAGGACGGCGCAGGCTGCAAGCTCGGCGTCATCCGCGCCATGCCGAACACTCCCGCGATGCTGGCCGCCGGTGTCACGGCGCTCTGCGCGGGACAGTTCGTGACCGAGGAACAGATGGCCATAGCGCAACGCATCTTCCATACCGTCGGACGCACCGTGGTAGTGGATGAGAAGCACATGGACGCGGTGACGGGACTTTCCGGCTCCGGGCCTGCGTTTCTCTATATCGTCATCGAGGCGCTGGCCGAGGCAGGCGTGAATGTTGGCCTGCCGCGCGACGTGGCGACACTGCTGGCCGCACAGACCACGCTCGGCTCCGCGCGCATGGTGCTCGAAACCGGCTACCATCCGGCGCTACTCAAGGACGCGGTAACAACGCCTGCCGGCTGCACGGTCGATGGCATCCTCGAACTCGAAGAAGGCGGTTTGCGCGTCACGCTGATCAAAGCCGTAAAGCGCGCCACACAGCGTGCCAAAGAACTGGCCAATGGCTGACGAATATCGGCCATCGGTTTTGCGCCGCGTAGAATAAAGACATGGCAACAGCTTCGGCAGTCCCCGCAAAACAGGCGTCGCGCGCGCTTGTTCCCTATGCGTGGTGCGTGGTGGGGTATAACATCCTCGTCATTCTGTGGGGAGCGGTCGTCAGGGCCACCGGCTCGGGTGCGGGCTGCGGCGACAAGTGGCCGCTCTGCAACGGCGACGTGATCCCGCACCATCCGCGACTGGCGACGATGATCGAGTTCGCCCACAGGCAAAGCACCAGCGTAGCCACGGCGCTCGTAATCGGTCTGGTCGTGTGGACGTTCTATGCAACGAAGCGCGGAGTTCGCGCTCGGCGGGCCGCTGTCGCATCGATGATCTTTCTGGTCACGGAGGCGCTGCTGGGCGCGGTGCTGGTGCTGGGCGGCTATGTCCAGAACAACATCTCGACTGCGCGCGTGGTGATGCAGTCGGTCCACTTCACCAACACGCTGATGCTGCTGGCGTCGCTCGCGCTGACGGCATGGTGGCTGGGCGAAGGCCGACGCGCCGCTTCTGTGGCAACGACGAAGACAGCAGGCCCGGCGTGGCTCGCGATTGCGGCCACCATCGTCATGGGAGCAACCGGCTCGCTGGCCGCGCTGGCCGACACGCTCTTCCCTTCTGCTTCGCTGCGCGCGGCGTTTGCGGCGGACTTCGCCGCCAGTTCACCGCTGCTGATACGGATGCGGTGGATACATCCGGCCGCCGCCGTAGTGGGCGCGTGCTGCGTGCTGTGGCTGGTTGCGCGCGTGCGCTCGCGGCTCAGCCGGATCGTCGCCGCGTTGCTTGCGTTGCAATTCGTTCTCGGTATCGGCGACATTCTGCTGCTGACGCCCACCTGGATGCAGGTCGTTCATCTTCTGGGCGCAGACCTGTACTGGGTGGCACTCATATGTCTTGCGGCCGAGACGCTTTGGCCTCGCACCGCTCTTGCGGAGAGTGCATCTTCATCCGCAGCCTGACCCGGCGCGTCCATCTTCCTGCCCTCAGACACGCCGGGTCTGCCCGCCCTCTGCCCGCTACTTGTCTTCTACCTTATGGAGCACATCTTTGGTTCCGTGCGCCGTCTTGTGCGCAGCGGTTTTGGTGTCGTGGCTGACAGTCTTGCTGGCTGACTTGGTGCCTTCGACCGTCTTATGGGTCGCGACCTTCGTCCCGTGTTTGGTCTTGTGGTAGACCTTCTTGCTGCCCTTGGCGACGCCGTGGCCGGCATCCTGAGCCGCGTCTTTGGTCTCCGTGCCTGCCTGCTTCATGTCCTGTTTGGCGCTCTGCAGCGCAAGCATGGACGTAGCCGGCATCAGGAAGGTAAGTGATGAGGCCAGAACGATTGCATTCAATGTTCGACTGTGCATGAATCTCTCCTTTAAAGATTTAGACCGTGCCCGCGCAACAGGGTAACGAATCCTGACGGCATCCGGCGATTTATTTCGCGCCGGATCTGAATCAATTCTGTAGACGAACGCGTGTTCCATGAGCTAAAACGGTTCAGTTAGCAAATTTCAACTCTCGGCATGAATTTCCCGGCATCCCACAAATCTCGTGTTGTATATTGGCAAGGTCTGAGGAATTGTGCAGGCATACCCCTTGGCAATGGCCTGTCCGGAGGCCCTGCCTGCAAACAACGTGTTTCCGCCCTGCAAAGGAACTGGATAGTGAGACCGTAGAGGCGATTCGAACCGTCGGGTTGAGATAACGTTTTCCTGGAGTGCTCCTGATGCAGGCTTTTTTCGCGCTATTTGTGACAACCCACCAGCTCACCAGACTGGCACCGGCCGACATTCTTATTCTGGTGCTCTACTTCGCGCTGGTCGTCTTCATCGGTTTCTACGCCAAAGGCAAGGCCAACACCAGCGAAGACTTCTTCCTGGCTGGCCGTGAGATGACGGCGTGGATCGCCGGGCTCAGCTTCGTCTCCGCCAACCTCGGCTCGCTGGAGCTGATGGGCTGGGCGGGCGCTTCCTATCAATACGGCATCCTGGCCGCGCACTGGTACTGGATCGGCGCGATTCCCGCAATGCTGTTTTTGGGCATTGTGATGATGCCCTTCTACTACATCTCGAAGACACACTCGGTGCCCGGGTATTTGCAACTGCGGTTCGGCGAAGGCGCTCGCGGACTGGCGGCCATCTCGTTTGCGGTGATGACCATCCTGATGAGCGGCGTGAATATGTACGCCATGGCGGTCGTCATGCAGACGGTGCTTGGCTGGAACATCACGTTCAGCATCTGGGTGGGCGCGGGCACGGTGGCTCTGTACGTCATGCTGGGCGGACTGCGATCGGCCATCATCAATGAGGTGCTCCAGTTTGTGCTCATCTGGGCGGGCGCGGCGATGATTCCCATCCTCGGCCTGATCGAGGCCGGCGGATGGACCAAGCTGAAGGCGCAGATTGCCGTCAACATGGGATCCAGCGACTACATGCACATGTGGAAGACGCTGGGCCACTTCAAAGACAACCCCATGGGCGTGCATTGGACGGGCATCGTCTTCGGGCTGGGGTTTGTCATCAGCTTCGGCTACTGGACCACGGACTTTCTGGTCGTCCAGCGCGTCCTGAGCGCGAACAACCTGCGCGCGGCCAAGATGGCTCCCATCATCGGCGCTGCGTTCAAGATGGCCGTGCCGCTGATCGTCATCCTGCCGGGTCTGCTGGCACTGGCGGTCCTGAAGAACCCCGACGGCACTCTGATGCACCTTGTTCCCGCGGATATTGCAAAAGTCACCGGACAGCACAGTTATGACGACGTGCTGCCCCTGATGCTGATTCGCTACTGCGGCCCCGGCCTGCTGGGACTCGGCATCACTGCGCTGGTGGCAGGATTTATGAGCGGCATGGCCGGCAACGTCAGCGCGTTCTCCACCGTGTGGACGTATGACATCTACGGCGCATTTCTGAACAAGAAGGCCAGCGACAAGCACTATGTTTCGATGGGACGATGGTCCACGGTCGTCGGAATGCTGGTCTCGATTGCCACGGCCTATCTGGTGATGAACGCGGCCAGCATCATGGACTACGTGCAGGCGCTGTTCAGCTTCTTCGTCGCGCCGCTCTTCGGCACCGTCATTCTCGGAATGCTCTGGAAACGCGCCACGCACTGGGGCGGGTTCCTGGGGTTGCTGGCAGGCACGACGGCTTCAATCGGCATGTTCCTGTGGGTCCACACCAACTCCGCCGCGCTGAAGTACATTGCCATGAGTGCCGACGCCAAGCCTATGGCAGAGAACCTCTACCGTGCGTTGTGGAGCTGGCTCATCTGCGTCGGCGTGACAGTCGTCGTCAGCATGATGACCAAGCCGGTACCTGCGGAGCAACTCTCGGGCCTGGTCTACGGCGTGACGCCGATTCCGCATGACGGATCGAAGACGCTTTGGCAAAAACCGATCTTCTGGGCGTGCGTCGTGATCGTCGTCTTCTTCGTTTTGAACCTGATCTTCTGGTAGGAGGTGGAGCACCATGGAACATCGAGAGCATAAAGCTGATCCGTCTGAACTGTCGATCTGGTTCTTCTGCGGGATTCTCGCGTTGGCCTATGGACTAGTCCTGGTCGTCACCGGCATCGCCGAGTTTCACGCGCCTCCGCCAAACGAGGTGCTGTTGCCATGGCTACAGCCGCTGCACCCGACGCTGTGGTGGGGTGCGGTGATGACGGTCTTCGGCGGGTTCTATACCATCCGCTACTGGCCGCACAGGGCAAGATGACGGACGTGGCGCGGCAGCACGCGGCACGGTTGGATTCGTTGTAACTCAATTCCCTTTACGGGCTGAACATAGATGTGGAGTGATATGGCAAAGCAAATGACACTGGGCGTAATCGTAGGCAACCGCGGGTTCTTTCCTAGCCACCTGGCAACAAGTGGACGGCTGGAGATGATTGCCGCTCTGGAGAGCGCGGGGATCAAGCCGATTGTGCTGACGCCCGAGGAGACGGCGCATGGCGCGGTCGAGACATACGAGGACGCGAAGAAGTGTGCTGCGCTGTTCAAAAAGCATGCGGCGGAGATTGACGGCATCATCATCACGCTGCCGAACTTCGGCGAAGAGCGCGGCCTGGCCGATACTCTGCGTCTGGCGGACCTGCGCGTTCCCGTGCTGATTCAGGCTACACCCGACCACGCGGGCAAGATGTCGATCGCCTTCCGGCGCGACAGCTTCTGCGGCAAGATGTCGATCTCGAACAACCTGAAACAGTACGGCATCCCATACTCGCTCACGCGCCTTCACACGGAGACGCCTGACTCAGCCGAGTTCAAGGCAGACCTCGAGTGGTTCTCCGCCGTATGCCGCGTTGTGCGCGGACTCAAGAACCTGCGCATCGGCGCGATTGGCGCACGGCCGACGGCGTTCAACACTGTCCGCTACTCGGAAAAGCTGCTGGAAAAATCCGGTATCACGGTCGAGACGCTCGACCTCAGTGAAGTTATGGGGCGTATCGGCCGCATGAAGGACTCGGACGACGCAGCACAGGCGAAGCTGGCGGCGATCAAGAAGTACATCCCCGTCGGCCAGACCCCCGACGCCGCGCTGGTCAAGATGGCCAAACTGGGCGCGGTCATCGACCAGTGGATGACGGCAAGCGAGCTGACCATCAGCGCCGTGCAGTGCTGGACCTCCATCGAGGAGTTCCTCGGCATCGTTCCCTGCACAGTCATGAGCATGATGAGTGAGAACCTGATCCCTTCGGCCTGCGAGGTCGATGTGCTGGGCACGCTCAGCATGTATGCGCTCACGCTGGCCAGCGAGACACCCAGCGCGCTGCTCGACTGGAACAACAACTACGGCGACAACCCCGACAAGGCCGTCTGCTTCCACTGCTCGAACCTGCCCAAGCACTTCTTCAATCAAGGCGTGAAGATGGACTTCCAGCAGATCATCGCCGGGACCGTGGGCAAGGAGAACACCTTCGGCACGCTCGACGGCACGGTGAAGGCGGGCAAGATGAGCTTCGCGCGCTTCTCGACCGACGACTTCACCGGCAAGATCACAGGCTATGTCGGCGAGGGCTCCTTCACCAACGACCCGCTACAGACTTTCGGCGGCGCGGGCGTGGTCGAGATCCCGAAGATGCAGGAGCTGCTGCGCTACATCTGCGAGAACGGCTTCGAGCACCACGTCGCGGCAAACTTCTCGACCACTGCCGCACCCATCTTCGAGGCAGCGTCCAAGTACCTCGGCTGGGGTATGCACTGGCACAATCGCCAGTAGCGGCTTCGCTAATCGGTCTTGCGGAGCTGCTGGTTCTTGATCAGCAGCTCCGCTACCAGCAGTTGCAGACGCACATTCTCCCGCTCCAACTCCTCTACGTGCGCAGGGTCCATGCTTCGCGGCGGCCTGCGATGCGCCGCGTGAACGGTCTCACGTCGTCCCTGATCCTCGACATACTTTTGCGCATCTTCTGTCATGGTTGAGGCTCCACAGATGCAGTAAAGGGGCCACGGCCGCAGCGCATTCCCTTGCGAAACTGCTCGCGCTGCTCGGGCGTCATCTGCTCCCACCGCTCCTTCATGCGGCGACGCCAGTGGTCGCGCCCGCCTCCATGCCGGTGGAATCCGCCGAAGAGGATCTTGCTCAAAATCAGCAGCCCAAGCGCCTGCCAGAACGTGATGGTGTGCCATCCGAAGATGGGCGGAATCAGGACGTTCCACAAACCCCTCACCACAAAACCCAGCACGACTGCGGCCACGATGACGAAGAGAATAATTTTGATGACTTTCAAAAGACGGTGTTGTTTCATGGTGGACTCCTTACTGTCCGGAAAAATCTTCATAGATCGATTTGAGCCGCTGGCGCAGATACAGCACGGCGTAACGTTTGCGCGAGAGGAGCGTGTTGATACCGACTCCGGTCTCGGCGGCGATCTCCTTAAAACTTCTACCCATCAGTTCATGGGCCACAAAGACCTCGCGCTGCTCCTCGGGCAGATCTTCGATCGCCTCATCGAGCGCGTCCAGCAGCAACGTCCTTGCGTAGTTTGCCTCGGGCCCCGCGTCGGCTGAGGGCAGCAGATCTTCGAGCGTGTCGCCTTCTTCCTCCGCAACCGGTGCGCTCAGAGACTCGGGCTTCCTGCGACGAAACATATCGGTCATTCGGTTTCTGGCGACGCGAAACAGCCACGCCGTTACGTGCTCTACCGGCTTCATCATGCGGTAGGTTTCGATCAACTCGTAGAAGACGTCCTGGAGGATGTCTTCCGCCTCACCGCTATCGGTAACGTGCCTGCGGATGAAGCTGCGCAGCCTCGGCTCGTCTCTCCTGACTGCTTCGGAGATGAGCTGGTCCTGCTCGGTGATCGTCCAATCGCTGCCTGGCATCTCTCTCTCTATTTCACAAGACGGGCAAGGCCGCCGGATATTGTATGAATCCGAAGTTTATTTTTCGTCCGGCAGGTCACGCTATGGATACCTGTTTTACCGTCTGTTTCTAATCTGTACAACGAAGTGCGGTAATCTCATAGTTCTCTATGGCTGCTACCCGGCGCACCCCCCGAAAGACCGTCCCCGCAAAGAAGGCCGCAAACGCATCGGCTGAGGCACGTTTTTTCAGCCGTGATGAGTCGTGGCTCCGCTTCAACCAGCGTGTCCTTGAAGAGGCACAGGACCCAGGCAATCCGTTGCTGGAACGGGTGAAATTCCTGGCGATCACCGCCAGCAACCTCGACGAGTTTGTCGAGATCCGCGTGGCAGGCATCCTGCAGCGCATCGAGGATAGCTACAAAGTCGCGCAGCCGCTTGATGAAGGCGGAATGCGCCCGCAGGACCGGCTGGATCAGGTTCGCCTGTGGCTTACCAGCTTCGTTGAGGCGCAATATCGCTGCTGGAACGAACAGCTCTTGCCCGCCATGCTGGAGGAGAAGATTCGCGTGCTACGTTGGCGCGAACTCTCCGCCAAATCACAAAAGCGCGCGCTTGAATTTTATGAGAACGAAGTTGACCCTCTGCTGACTCCGGTTACGATTGATCCTTCGCATCCATTTCCGCGCGTTCTGAATAAGGCTCTGTGCCTGGCTTTACTGTTGCGACTCAAGCGCAAGGGCCGGCGCGCCGCGCCTGTGCTGGGCGTGGTCACGGTGCCGCGCTCGCTGCCTCGCCTGATCGCATTGCCGGGCGAGCAGGGATACAGCGACTTCATCCTGTTGCACCAACTGATCGAGTCGCAGGTGGAGCGGATGTATCGCGGCTACGAGGTTCTGGCGTGCGCCGCATTCCGCGTGACGCGCAACAGCAACCTGTACATGCAGGAAGAGGAGTCGCGCACGGTGCTGGAAAGCGTGCGCGAGGAGCTGCACAATCGGCGCAAAGGCGACGCCGTCCGCATGGAGATTGACGCATCTGCAGCCAAGGAGATCGTCGAACGTCTGCGCACGAACTTCGAGTTGGAGCCATGGCAGGTCTTCCGTACCCATGGCCCGGTGAACCTCTCGCGCCTGATGAACCTCTACTCCGAGGTGAAGCGCCCCACACTGAAGTATCCGGTGTTTACCGGACGGGAATTCCATCTGAGCGCAACCACCACGGACATCTTTGCCGAGCTGCGCAGCCGGGACGTGATGCTGCATCATCCCTTCGACTCGTACAAGACGGTCGAAGACTTCATTGAAGCAGGCGCGACAGACCCGAACGTCATTTCGATCAAGCAGACGCTCTACCGCACCAGCAAGGACTCGCCCATCTTCAAGGCATTGATTGAAGCGGCGCAGAGCAAAGACGTGACGGTCGTGGTCGAGCTGATGGCGCGCTTCGACGAGGACTCGAACATCCGCTGGGCGCGCGAACTGGAAGACGCAGGCGTCGGCGTCTATCACGGCATCTATGGCTTCAAGACGCACTGCAAACTGGCGCTGCTGGTGCGCCGCGACCCCGACGGCGTTGTGCGGCGCTACGCACACCTCGGCACAGGCAACTACAACCCCGTCACCGCGCGCTTTTACACCGACATCAGCCTGCTGACCGCACAGTCGAAGATGACCGAGGCCGTGCAGAAGGTCTTCAACTACCTGACGGCAGAGACCGTGGGCGAGTCCTACGCCCCGCTGCTGGTCGCGCCGCTGAATCTCGCTGACCGTCTGGTCGCGTTGATCGAGCGCGAAGCGGCGCATGCCAGGGCGGGACGGCCGTCCGGGATTATTGCCAAGATCAATGCACTGCTCGACTCCAGGACCGTCGAGGCACTCTACGCCGCGTCACAGGCAGGCGTGGAGATCGACCTCATCGTGCGCGGCATCTGCTCGCTCAGGCCCGGTGTTAAAGGAATGAGCGAGCGCATCCGCGTGCGCAGTATCGTCGGGCGTTTTTTGGAGCATAGCCGCATCTTCCGGTTCGCCAATGCCGGTAAAGAGGAGATATTCTGCGGCAGCGCCGACTGGATGCCGCGCAATCTCATCGAGCGATGCGAAGTCGTCTTTCCCGTCACGCAGCCTGACCTGATGACGCGCCTGCGCGACGAGATCCTGGCCGCCTATCTGGCCGACAACATGAAGGCGCGCATACTTCGCCCGGACGGCGAGTATGTCAGGGCCGCGCGCACAGGCAAGCCGTTCAGCGCGCAGGATTATCTGATGCGTCTGGCGGAGGGGAAGGTGGAGACCATTCCATCGCCGGTCAAAACTGCGTGAGCGCAGATTCGCGCAGCGTCCTCAGTGAACAGTCAGCGTGATGCTCGCCGTCTGGATGGTCGTTCCGCCCGTCGCAGTGATCATCACATTGTAAGTTCCGCCTGAGGAAGTACCGGTAGGCACGCCGGGCACGGAAGCAGGAGCACTGCCTCCCGAACCGCATCCAGCCATCGTCCCCAAGGCAGCAAACACAAGCACAAGCATCAGTCCGGAGAGACGGCGGCGGTTCGGCAGGAAGAAGAGAAACACTCCGGCAAGCGAGAGACCTGCGCCGACCGGGAACAGACCCGAGCCGCGATGCCCGCTAGCCTGCTGCTGCTTCGGCGAAGAGGCCGGCGCGATGACCATTGTGTCCGTCACCGGATTGGGGCTCGACGGAGTGAGCGTAGACGGAGAAAATTGGCACACATCGCCTGCTGGCAATCCACCCGAACAAGCAAAAACAACGGTGGAGTGGAAGCCGCCCGATGGAGTGACCGTGAGCGTGATCCCTCCGGAGGCGCCGCCACTGATTGCCGTTGCAGACGAACTGGACGCCGAGAGCGTGAAGCTGCCCGACGGAGCGAGCACCGTGAGCGCGGCCATCCCAGATGTACTGGCAAGATGAGTCGCATCGCCCAGATACCTCGCCTGTACAGCATGCGGTCCGGGCTGAATCGTGCCTGTAGCAAGCGAGAAGCTCGCCGTGCCGCTCACAAGCGCGACCGGTTGGCCGTAGGGATCTCCATCCAGAAGCAGTTGCACAGAGCCGGTCAACGACGTGGATGAAGTCGTCGAGGAGGTCACGGTGAGAGCAGTCCCCTGCTCCACTGTTGACGTCGAAAGAGAGATTGTCGTCGCACTGGCGATAGCCCCGTTCGAGATCGTCAGAATCACCGGCGCAGAGACGGACGCCGCGTGAACTGAGTCTCCGGAATAGACTGCCGTAAGGCTGTGCGTACCAAGCGCAAGAGTGCTGACAGGAACGCCCTCTGTTGTTTTGCCCCCGGCCATGATCTCGGGCGCACCAAACCCGCGCCCGTCAACCATAAAAGTGAGCACCCCTGTAGGCGTTGGAGCAGTACCGGATGTCACCTGACCCGTAAGCTGGATCATTGCTCCCGGAAGCACTGTCGTCTGACTCAGGGTTAACACCGTCGAGGACAGCGCGCCTCCCGTCCCGGTTACGTTGATGTTGAACGGAGCGGTAACGGAGCCAGCATAGTTGGCATCGCCCGAGTACGTCACAGTCATCAGGTTCGCGCCCGCAGCCAGTTGGCTGGCAGGAACCAGGATGATAGTGCCTGTGCTTTGTCCGCTCAGCGGTGCCGTGCTCAACACCGTATTCCCCGCATTGACCGTAATGCTTCCAGTGGGCGCCGCGCCCAGCTTGCCGCCCAGTGCCGTCACCTTCACGTTCAACTGGAACGTCCCGCCCGCAAAAACCGAGGAAGGCACGGCCGGGACAGAAGTTGCCGTCTGGGCCTTCGTAATCGTCAGCGTCACGGCCGACGACTGGCTGGCGTTGAAGCTGCTGTCGCCCGAATAAGCCGCCGCGAGAACATGTGTGCCCGGTGCAAGCAGCGTGGTCTGGTCTTCGGTATAGCCGTTCGAGTTCAGGCGGAATGTGCCGCCATCGAGCGGTGCACCGTTGTCCGTCAGACTCACAATGCCTGTCGCAATGCCCTGCCCGGAGATGCCGCTGATGTCGGTCCTGAGCAGCAACAGGCTGCCATACGGCTGCGTCGAAACGCTGGTCGTGCCTCCCGTTGCAAAGTTGTAGAGCAGCGCCCGCAGCCGCGTCGTGCTGGCCTCCGGCGTCACAGTCAGCGAGACGGCATTCGAGTCGCTTGCCGCATACGTCCCATTGCCCGCGTAGTGCGCGCTCACCGAGTAGGTGCCGCCCGGGAAATTCGCAATCGTCGTCGTATACGCGCCGCCGCTCAAAACACCGCTGGAGACGGAGCCATTCGCCGCAAGGCCGTTGATCGAGACACCGCCCGCGGGCGTTCCGCCGGTAGAAGTCACAGCGACCGAAGCCGAGATGGGGCTTCCATGCGCAACGATCGCGGGCGAAAGCGTGAGGCTCGTCGCAGTTGCAGTGAAGCTGACGCTGCTCCAGTTGTTCACCAGATTCGCGGCATTGACACTGCCCAGTCCGGTCGCAAGATCGTAGTTGTTCGCGCCCTTCCAGCCCGAGAGAACGCCAATGCCATCCACCGAGTTCGACGTTGTGCAGTTGGGGCTTCCCTTCAGGCACGGCATGGCGATCGTGCTGATCGTGACATCGTTGAACATGCAGTCGCTCGCGGGCACCCCAGACGAACCACCACACTGCGTCGCGGCCTGTGTCTGCTGATTGGCAAGGTTGTAGAGCGCGTAGTTGGCATTGCCCTGCCGGTTGCCGGTCTTCTGATTGATCAGCGCGATGATTCCCGCAAAGGCCGGCGTAGCCACCGAGGTGCCGCCGTAACCTGCAAAGTCGTACGACGGCGCGTTGAGGCTGCATGGCTTGCCATCGACGTTGCCGCTCTGCTGACACACCACATAGAAGGCCCCGAAGAAGCCTGAGCTTGCAAACAGCGAAACGTCCGGTACATCACGCAGTCCGTCCTGGGGAACGCTTTTACCCGCCTGCCACGCGGGCTTGGGGTATCCGCCGCTACAACTGCTCGCGGTCCTGCCGTCCGAGCGCGTGCAGTCGCTGACGCCGCCGCCGCCGCCCACGACGGAGACAAACCCGTCGCTTTTAGCGAGGGTGCTGTTGCAGACCTGTTCCGGCGACTCGCCTAAAAAGACGCTGAGTGTAGCGAATGCGCTGTTGGTGCAGGTTTCATTCCATGGCGTCTCGGGAATGTGACCGAGGACAGAGGCTTCCGTCGTGGGATCATTGGCCGTGCTCCAGTAAGCAGCGCCCCCATTGGGCATATAAAAGTCCGTGCCGCCGACCGCGATGTTGTTGGGCGTGCTGCTTAGGCCATTTACCCCGAGGCCGTTGGTTGCATACTCCGGTCCCGAGGCGTCGCAGCCCGCCGCGCCGGAGTCTCCACTGGCCACCACGACCGTAATGCCCTCGGCCGCGGCCTGCTGCCACAGTGTGCTGTAAAACGCATTGCCCGACGTGCCAAGAAACAGTTCGCACTGGCCATAGCTGTAACTCAGGATAGGCGCGAGATCATTGTCCACAATGTAGATGGCCGAGAGATCGGTGCCCTGCGTGACCTCCGTCCCCTCGGAGATCACATAGTCAATCGTCGCGCCTTTGGCCACCGCGCCGGACCACTGCGTGTCGATGTCGGCCTCTCCCTCATCGGGAGCGATGCCGGGGCTGGGGCCGTTGTAAATGATGTTGAGATACTGCGTCCCGGTGGGCGTTGCCGTATTGCCCAGAGGAAGATTGAACAGCTTGCGAAAATTCACGAAGTCGGCGGCGTTGATCTCCGTCTGACCGGGAATGGCAATCGTCTGTCCCGTGCCATCGATGCCCGCATTCCAGAGCGGGAGCACGTTATAGAGCGAGGCAAAGTCATACGGCGTTACGCCATAAAACGTATGCCCTCCGTTCGTGATGGTGAAGTCGGGTTGGCTCTGCGTGCCCGGTTGCGCATGGCCGGACACTTCCGGCAGTCGCGTGATAGCGTGGCTCTCCGCGTCGCGCCTGAAGTTGCCCACCTTGCGGCTCTCCGCTTTGCGCGGAAAGTTATTGAGCGAGGCAATCCCCGCAATCACCGGCGCGAGCGCCTCGGGCACCTCAGGATCCGACGCATTGGCAATGTGCTGCTCGCCCTCGACCTCGTACCGGTGCATCGTCGTGTGAAAGGCCCGGCGCACAGCCCCCGCTGTCCCATTAAATTCAATCAAGGTGCGTGCAGCGTTGACGTGAATGCCCGCGAATCCGTGATCGGAGAGCCATCCAGTCACAGCGGAAAGGTCGCTGTCAGTTGGCCCGAAGGCCGCGCCGAATGCCTCCGGCGTGAGCCACTGATGATAACTGGGCGAGGTCTTGTCCTGCTGCTGGTCAAGCAAACGCTCGAGCGCCTTCTCCTGCTCAGGTCCACGCTGAAGTACCAGGACAATGCGATGCATCGGCGTCGCCTCGTCCAGTGCACCGCGATCAAACTCAGGCCGCGCCAACGGGTGAGTATTCCCGGCAAGCACCTTGAGCCGCGCTTCATCCACCGCATGGACAACCCGGGAGCGTGGTACAGGCAACTGCGCCATCATGGGCCCGGCTTCCGCAAAAAGCAGAAAGGCGGCAATCCAGCAAAGACGGAAAAGAGTCCGGAACCAGGGCATCAGGGCAATTCCAACAAGCAGAAGAAGACAACACTACAAAGAGTTTGTTCTATGCACCATGATTCTGCACGCAATCGCTCCGGGGCGTCAACGAAAGATGCCAGCGCCCTCGAAATTACCGTATCGGGTGTTCTGAAAAGGGAAAGGCCGCGTCCTCACCTGAGAGCGCGGCCCATCGACTACTGCTGCATTTATTGAACGTTGTACGTCAAGACAACGCTGTGAACAAGATTGCCCGAGGTAGCCGTCACGGTGATGTTATACGTCCCCGGCTGTGCATTAGACGTCGTCGTACCGCCGCCGCCGCCCCCGCCACCCGGCGCCGTCACCGTGTTGTTCCCGCAGCCGCTCGCGCCAATCGCCGCGACTGAAAGCATCAAAGCGAGAAGCGCGCCCCAGCGTCGTTTGCGCGGCACCAGGAAGAAGATCAGGCAGGCCAGCGTTGCGCCGGAGCCAGCCGCATACCACGGCGTCCTGCCGGAGCCAAACGGGGCCGCAGGCTTCTTCAACGCGCCATTGGTCGTCGTGACCTTCGCGGTCAGCACAAACGAACTGGTGCCCGCGCTCGATGAGTTGATGACCACAGGCTTCACCGAGAACGCATAGCCGAACAGGTCTCCGCTGTCGGAGTTGGCCGAGAGGTTCACCGAACCGGTAAAGCCAGCGGCCGGCGTAATGGTCAGCACAACCGCCGAGGCCGTAGCCCCGCTCGTCACGTTTGTTGAAGCGGTGCACGGCGTAATCGAAAAGTCCGGCGAGGTCGTCGAAACCACGTCAATCGGTGAAACGATACCGGTGTTGCTCGCATTCGCCAGCAGCGATCCCTTCGATCCCGCAAAGGTCGAATCGCCCGAATACACCGCCGTGACGTTATGCTGGCCCGAGGCGAGGCCCGTCGTGCTCAGCGTATAGCTTGTCTGACCGCCCGACAGTAGCACAGGCGCACTAACCGGGCTGCCGTCCACGTAGAACTGTACCGTGCCCGTGGGCGTCGCGCTTGAGCTGCCAGAGTTGGCCACCTTGACGCTTAGCGCCAGACTGCCCGACGCGATGCCGCACAGCGCGCCCGATGCAGTCAGGGTCGTCGAGGAGAGCGTCGTGCCAATCGTGCTTCCCGTTCCCGTCGGCACCGCAGAGGACCAGTTGTTCACCATATTGGCCGCATCTACGCTGCCCAGCCCGGTCGCCTGGTCGTACCCAGCGCCCGCACTGAAGCCGATCGGCCCGCCGTTCGAACAGTTCGACGTGCCTTGAATGCAATAGACCTTGTTGTTGCCTGAAGCAATGTCGTGGAAGACATTCGCTACATTCGCCAAACCATAGAGTTTTGGCCCGATATTTCCCAGCCGTACTCCACCTTGTTTCTGTTCCGTCAACGCCAGCATTCCGGCAAATGTAGGCGCAGCGGCAGAGGTACCTCCGAACACATCAATCACGCCTCCAGCCGTAAATCCACTCGTGCAGTCGGACTGGCTGCAAACAATGTAGCCGTCATGCAGCGCGCCAGAGTTGAGCGCAAAATCCGGAACGTCGCGC
>NZ_DASUBE010000015.1:0-18509 GCF_035763405.1 Edaphobacter sp. | reverse complement strand
GCCCATCAACACGGCGGCTTACGGCACACTGCGCAACGAGCAGATCGGCAACGCCAGCGGCCTGTTCAACCTGATGCGCAACGTTGGCGGCTCAATCGGCATCTCGCTGGCTTCGACGCTGCTGGTGCGCCGCGCCGATGTACATCAGAATCTGATCACGAACTCCGTCCCGCAGACGGGCCAGAACTTCCAGAACGCGCTCTCGAACACGACCCACGCGGTCTCCAGCTATTTCGGACATGCGAATGCCTCGGGCCCGGGCGCGGCCCTGCTCTACCAGCAGTTGCTGAAGCAGGCGACCGCGTGGGCGTTCGTGGATGTCTTCCGCTGGCTCTCGCTGCTGAGCTTCTTCTGCATCATCTTTGTATGGCTCTTCAAGAAGGTGAAGCCCGGCAGAGGCCCAGCCGGGGCGCACTGAAACTTCCAAAGACGACCACGGATTAACGCGGATTTTCACGGATCATGCTTTTATCCGTGCTCATCAGTGTTAATCCGTGGTCGCCTTGCATTGTCATTCCGCGGCGAAGCGGCCGAATCCACTCCTGTTCAACCGATTTAGTGTGTCCACTCGGCCGATCTCCGGTAGAGTGGATGCCATGCTCAACTGCTCGTTCCTCAAACATGCGGCAGCTGCCGGTGCTGTTGCGATGATGCTCGCGCTTGCGCCTCAGGCGCTGGCCCAGCAACCCGATCAGCTTGCGTTCACACGCGCGCAGCATCTTCAGCACGGCATCAACACGAGCATCTGGTTTGCGCAGAGCCCGGGCAACTACTCGGTCGAGCGGCTCCGCACCTTCACGACGCAGGACGACCTTGCGCTCATCCAGCGCCTCGGCTTCGATCACATCCGAGTGAGCGTTGATCCGGTTCCGCTGATCGAGGCGTTTCGCGCCGAGTCTGTGCCGGGGCCGTTTGTCGAGCAGCTCGACTCGGTCGTCAAATTCGCCAACGCGCACGGGCTCGCCGTCATCATCGATATCCACCCCGAGAGCCAGTACAAAGCGACGCTGTTTCAGGGTGAGGACGGCGTCCAGCATTTTGCCGCGCTCTGGCGCATGCTCGCCGCGCACTATGCGCACACCGACCCGAACCTCGTCTTCTTCGAGCTCATGAATGAGCCGGAGCAGAGCGACCCCTACCGTTGGCAGGGCATCGAAAACTTTGTCGCGCACCAGATTCGGCAGGTTGCGCCGGAGCATACCATCATTGCCTCAGCCGCGCACTGGGACGGGCTCGATGACCTGCTCCAGATCCAGCCGCTCAGCCTCCAGAACGTTATCTACACCTTCCATGACTACGAGCCATTCCCATTCACGCACCAGGGCGCGACGTGGACAGACCCGCGCGTCCAGCCGCTGCGCGACGTGCCGTATCCGTCGTCGCCCGAGGCGGTCGCCAGAAATCTCGCGCAGGAGCCGACGCTCGACGGCAAGTTCTTCATCGAGCAGTACGGGCAGGACCGCTGGGACGCCAGCCGTGTCGATGCGACGATTAAATTTGCGAGTCTATGGTCGGAGCAGTACCACGCGCCGGTCTACTGCGGCGAGTTCGGCGTACATATCCCCGTGGCCGACCCGGCCATGCGCGCGGAGTGGATTCACGATATGCGCGTCGCCTTCGAGCACTACCACATCGGCTGGGCCATGTGGGACTACCAGACTAACTTCGGCGTGGTTGCGAAGAAAGACGGCAAGGCCGTTCCGAATGAGCTTGTGGTGAAGGCGCTGGGGCTGAACGAAAGCGCAAAGTAGGGAACGGAAAGCAGGGGCACGGGAGATGCAAAAAGTGGTCTGCAACCCTGCCGTGATACTTTCAAGGCCATGCAGGAAGACGCTGCCGAGCCGTCCGTAACTCATTCCGAGCGCCCGTGGATCTTCGGGCTTCTGATTGCGCCGGTTGCGGTGCTCTCGAACGGCGTCATCTCGGGCGTGCTGTCGTATCTGCTCAGGCAGCAGGGAGTCGGTTCGGCGCGCGGCGCTGCGATTATCTCGCTGCTCAATCTGCCGCAGACGATTTATTTTCTGTGGAGCCCCGTCACCGACTTCTGGATTCTGCGTCGCAACTGGCTCATGCTCGGGTCCGTTGCATCGGCTGCGCTGCTGATGGTTGCCTTTCACCAGCCGAACCTCGCCACGCGCACCGCCGTGACGCTTCTGTTTCTCAGCGCCTGCCTCTGCCAACTCGTCGTTGCCAGTTGCGGAGGCATGATGGGCACGCTCCACGCCGAGGCCACGCGCCGCCGTGCCAGCAGCTTCTACCAGGCCGGCTCGCTTGCCTTCGGGGCGCTCGGCATCTTTGTGCTCGCGTCGCTGGCAGGCAAATTCCAGCTCGGCACCCTCGGCTGGATCACCGCCGCACTCGTCGCCCTGCCTGCGCTGATCGCCTTCGGCGCGCCTCGTCAGGACTTCATCCAGACGAACGGGTTCAACGATGCGATGGCCCGCGTCTGGAGCGAGTTCAAGGCTACCTTCATCCGCTGGGAGGCCATCCCCTACACGCTCCTGATGACCTTCCCGATAGCCAGCGGAGCGGCCATCGGCCTGCTTCCCGGCCTCGCCGTGGACTATGGAGTCGGCGGCCAGCAGATCGCCTGGATGAACGGGTTGGGCGGAGCGGTCCTTACGGCTGCGGGCGCACTGGCGGCCAGCCTGGTTCCGGCGCGGATTTCGGCCCCGGTGGCGTATCTCACCTCGGGCATCATCAACGCGACCACGCTGGCTGTGCTCGCGCTCGGCCCGCTGCATCCGGCCACGTACTTTACCGGAGTGACGCTTTACCTGTTCACCGTCGGGGCCGGCTACGCACTGTTCACCGCTGTCCTGCTCGAATTCCTCGGGGCCTCGGGCAAGAGCGGCAGCGGCCGTTACTCCATCATCAACTCGCTCGGCAACGTTCCTGTGGTCTACATGATCTTCCTCGACGGCAAAGGATACGGCCACTGGGGCACGCGCGGGCTGCCAGCGACCGAGGCGATTGTCGGTACGCTGGGGGCGGTCATTCTGCTGGCGTATTTTCTGACGCGCAAACAACAGCCTGCGGTTTAGCCTCGGTCCTCGAAGAGCAGCCGGGGTGAATTTGTCTCGAAAAAAGACATTCGCTTAGCGACGGCGATCATCTGAAGAAGGGTACGGGCCTTCCAAAATTCCTACAAGGAGCACCACAAGCAATGGCAAATCCCTTCGTTCATCTTGAACTCAATACTCCCGATACCGCGAAGACCAAAGAGTTCTATGGAAAGCTCTTCGGCTGGACCTTCCAGGACAACGACATGGGCGGCGGCATGGTCTACAGCATGTTCAAGACCGACGGCGGCCCCGGCGGCGGCATCTATACCCATCCCGGAGCACCCAACCAGTGGCTCGCCTACGTCGGCGTTGACGACATCCACGCCGCCACCGCCAAGGCCAGGTCCCTGGGAGCCAAAGTCGAAGTCGAGGCACGGGAGATCCCCCATACCGGTTGGTTCACCGTCCTCACCGACCCGACCGGCGCGACCATCGCCCTCTGGCAGCCCATGAGTAAGTAGCCCAGAAGATCGGCTGTCAACCCACAATCGGTGAAGAAACTCTGTAAGCTGTTCCAGACGAAGCGCTTCTTCCGTCCGGGATTTGGCGGGTTTCCCCCTCGCTATCTGAGATAATAGAAAGAGAAGCAAAGAGCCTCGGCCCGTGCCGGGGCTTTTTCGTTTAGCATCGAAGCCTGAAGATGAAGTCCGGACCTAAGTCCAATGTTTGAAGGACTTTGAGTACTTAAGTAGGGGGAGGGGTACTGGCCGATGAAAGCGAGAGTCATCTACCTGAGCATTGTCCTCGCGCTGCTCGCCACGACCGCGCCAGCTCAGTGGGACATCCAAGACTCCCACACCACGGCCAGCCTGCGCGGCATCGACAATGTCGGCAAGGGAGTCGCGTGGGCCAGCGGGACGGACGGCACCGTTCTTCGCACCGAGGACGGAGGCTACGTCTGGCAGCTCTGCGCCATCCCTCCCGGGGCCGAGAAGCTCGACTTCCGCGGCATCCAGGCCTCCGACGCCAACACCGCCATCGTCATGTCCTCAGGCAAAGGCGACCTCTCCCGCCTCTACAAAACCACCGACGGCTGCCAGACATGGAAGCTCATCTTCACCAACCCGGACAAAGACGGCTTCTTCGACAGCATCCGAACCACCGCCCCCAAAACCATCTACGTACTCGGAGACCCCGTCGCTGGAAAGTTCGCTATGTACTTCACCGACGACAGCGGCAGCAACTGGTTCACCGCAGCCGATCCCGGACGAGACGCCTCCGCCGCTGACGGCGCATTCGCCGCCAGTAACTCTGCTCTCCTGCCGATAGGCCCATTCCTATTCTTCGGTACCAGTGCCAGTACGAACGCACCTCCCCACATCTACTTCACTCAGGCAAAATGTGTCGCTCCGCCTGATCATCCAAAGGCGTTCCCAACCCAATGCAGCATCGAGTGGAAACGCAGCGAAGTCCCATTGGCTTCCGGCAGTTCCAGATCGGGTATCTTCTCGCTCGACGGCTATATGAGTCCCACAAAGAGCGGCATCCCGAAGATCACCATAGTGGCTATCGGAGGAACCTACGACAAACCCGAGCAAGCCTCCAATATCGTCGCCAGTTCGGACGATGGCGGCAGGACATGGAGTGCGTCAACGACCCCGCCCCACGGTTTCCGCAGCGCGGTAGCGTATGACGCAGACCAGAAACTCTGGATCACCGTTGGTCCGAACGGCACCGACATCTCCACCGACGACGGCCGCAACTGGCGTGCTCTGAAACCCAGCTCCACCGACCCGCCCGACGCCGACAAAAACTGGAACGCCCTCTCGCTCCCCTACGTCGTCGGCCCCAACGGACGCATCGGCAAGCTCCGCACCATCAGCGTCAATAACCCCGTCGTCAGGAAGTGAACGTGCAGGCGTGGTTTCGATTTTTGAAGCGTCTAATATGAACTTGTGCGGCACCGATGGTGATGTTGAGAGTAGCGTTCAACTTCTATGAATGAGTTTGTAGTCAAACTGGCGGACGAGCGCGGGCGCGTGCAGGAGCAGACCCACTCGGCTGCGACAGCCGAGGAGCTGCGCGCGCGGTTTACGCAGGCCGGATACTATGTCTACTCGGTGAAGGCGCGGGGGGCGCTGGGCGGCGCGGCCAAGAAGGTCAAACTCGAAACGTTTCTGGTCTTCAATCAACAGTTCCTGACGCTGATTCGCGCAGGGTTGCCGATTCTTGGCTCGCTGGAACTGCTGGCAAAGCGCCAGAAGGTTCCGCACTTTCGCGCGCAACTGGAGGACGTGGCCGCGCGCGTGAAGACAGGCGAGTCGCTCTCGCAGGCGTTTGAGGCGCAGGGCGGATTTCCGGTGGTCTATACGACGACGCTGCTGGCGGGCGAGCGGTCGGGCAATCTGGAAGAGGTCTTGCAGCGGTATCTGGACTTTCAGCGCGTCTCGCTGACGTTTCGCAAGAAGTTGAAGGCAAGCCTGATCTATCCGGCGCTGCTGGTCATCATGGTGATTGCGCTGTTCATCTTTCTGATCACGTTTGTCGTGCCGAGGTTTGCGCAGTTGTACGAGCAACTGGGCACGACGCTGCCTTCGCTGACACTGTTCCTGCTAGGTCTTGGAAAAGACGCGCAGCACTATGGGATATATGTTGCCGTTGTCGTGGGAGTGGCGGGGTTTCTGATCTATCGCTGGGCGAAGACGGATGCCGGGGCCTCGGCGTTGGATAAGGTGCGGATCTCGCTGCCTGTGTTTGGCCCGGTGTGGCTGAAGTACCAGGTCGGGCTGTTCTCGCGGACGCTCTCGACGCTGCTCTCGGGCGGACTGCCGCTGGTGCCGTCGCTGGAGACAGCGGCGCGGTCGATCGATTCGCGGCAGATCGGCAACGCGGTCTTTAAGAGCGTGGAGACGGTGCGCGAAGGCAAGGGGCTTTCGGCGAGTCTGGATAAGACGAAGGTCTTTCCGGACCTGGCGACGGAGATGATCGAGGTGGGCGAGTCCACCGGCGCGCTGCCCGGGATGCTGAACTCGGTTGCGGAGTTCTTTGAGGAAGACGTGCAGACCAGCCTGACGGCGGCGATGAGCCTGATCGAGCCGGCGATCCTGATCATCATGGGCGTCGTCGTGGTGACGATCCTGATTGCGCTGTACCTGCCGATCTTCAGCCTTGGCGCGAGCGGGGCCGGGCAATAGAAGGCTGCGAAAAATACCTGCTTTGTGCTTTGCGGTGGAAGCGCAGGCCTTTAGAGGGTGCTGAAGAAGTCCGTTTTGCTTAAGGGCACGGCTTCAGCCGTGCCGCAAGTACCGCAAAATCAACGCGGCTTTAGCCGCTGAGGTACGCTTTCTTCCCGGCGAGACACTTTTTCAGCACCCTCTTTAGCCCGGGGCTCTCGCCAGCCAATACAAGCAAGCTTTTCGGCACTCACAGTAAGCCCCGATTCATCGTCTGTCGTCCGGTTCCCAGGCCCAGGCAGGCAGGGGTTGGTTGGAGGGGATGCGAGCGGCGGCTCCGGGCGGGGTGGTGATGCTGGCCGGGTTTTGGCGTAGCTCGGCGAAGGCTTGCTGTACGGGGTCGGGCATAGTCTTTATTTGGGATTCGGCGTCGCTCAGAATTTCTTCGATGATCTCTGGGTGCAGTCTGGCTACGTCGTAGCTTTCGGCAGGATCGGTCCTGAGATTGTAGAGTTCCGGGTGAGGGAGCCAGTAGCTTTTGCGTGGGGAGCCGTGGTCGTTGATGTAGATTTCGCCACCCCCGAGTTGAGCGAAGCGGAGCTTCCAGTCGCCTTTGCGGGCGCAGTGAAAGTCCATGCCCTGCGCGGTCATCGGCGTGAAGTAGAGCAGGGACTTGCGCGCTGCTTCTTCGGGTGAGCCGAGCAGATTGTGTTTCATGTCGATGCCATCGATCGGTTTTGGCGATGCGGGTAAATTGCATAACGAGGCGAGTGTGGGGAGAACATCGAGGTTCGACATCCACGTGTTTGAGACTTGACCTGCACGAATGGCGGCGGGCCAGTGCGCGATGAGTGGGACGCGGAATCCGCCTTCGAAGGTGGAGCCTTTTCTGCCGCGCAGAGGGCCTGGGCATCCCTGAAACCAGGGGCCGTGGTCGCTGGTGAAGAGAATGAGTGTGTCTTCGAGCAGACCTTTTGTGCGGAGGGATTGAACGACCTGGCCGACGCTCCAGTCGATCTCCTCGATGGCGTCGCCTTGCTCGCCGAAGCCGGATTTCCCATGGAAACGCGGCGAGGAACGGGCGGGGTCGTGTGGGTAGGAGAAGGCGAAGTAGAGGAAGAATGGCTTGTCCGTGTGCTGCTGGTCAAGGAAGCGTAGAGCCTCTTCGGTATAGCGTGGCGTGAGCAGGGTGCGGTCGGTGTCTTCTTCGAGGATTTCGGTGTCGCGGATGAGTGGCAAGGGCTTCATGTCGACGCTGTAGGGGACGCCGTAGTAGGAGTCGAAGCCGCGATGCGTGGGCAGGTATTCGGGCGCGTCGCCGAGGTGCCATTTACCGATGGCCTTCGTGGTGAATCCGTGCTGGTGGAAGAGGTCGCCGAGGGTGGTCTCGTCGAGCGCGAGGCCGGTGGGGGAGTGGGGCATGAAGGCTCCGCGCGCGCCGCTGCGGGTGCCGTAGCGGCCGGTCATGAGCGCGGCGCGCGAGGCCGAGCAGATGGGGTGCGCGGAGTTGAAGTACGTGAAGCGGATGCCTTCGGCGGCGAGGCGGTCGAGGTTTGGCGTGGGCAGGTGCGAGCCGTAGCAGCCGAGGTCGCCGTAGCCGAGGTCGTCGCAGATGAACAGGATGACGTTGCGCGGACGCTTGCTGGTGTCGTGGTGGTGCGTGGCTTGTGGTGCAGGTGCCGCGGCCTGTGCCTTGGGAAGCGCGATGGTCGCGGCCATTGAAGCAAGAAAGGTGCGGCGAGTGGTTTCCATGGCGCTGCCTTTATCTCACAGAATGGTGAGAGATGCCATTCGCGTGCGTCTCTTTATGCCGCAGCGGAGATAAGGCGACGGGTGGTGAGCGAGAGCATCAGGCGCGAGAAGCCGCTGAAGACCATGCTGATGCCGACCAGTGTGCCGATGGCCCAGACGCTGCTGACCGGCCAGGTGCGCCACACCATAAAGGCGAGGAGGAGGGTGATGATGCCGTCGAAGAGCGTCCAGCCCCAGCCGGGTGCGGGGTGCAGGCGGATGGCGAGGATGAACTCGAACGCCGATTCAAACAGCAGGTAGATGGCGAGCGCGAGGGTGAGCGTCAGCAGGCCGGAGAGCGGGTGGAGGGTAAGGTCAATGCCAACGATAAGGTAGACGATGCCGAGCAGAATCTCCCAGACCTTTCTGCCGGTGGTGTGTACCTTCCAGGCAAAGATGAGGTGGAAGACGCCGCTGACGATCAGCAGCCAGCCGACGAAGATGGTGACACCGACCCCGCTGATGCCGGGTGCGGCAATGGCGATCAGGCCGAAGAGAATGAGCAGGATGCTGAGGGCAACGGACCATCCCAGGGACTTGTAGACGATGCCCGCGAGGGGGCTAGGCGAGGAACTCATGCGGGATGTCCTCCAAAGGGTATAGATGAACTGGTGTCCAGGAGGTGGAAGGGAATAGCTTTCGGTGCGGTGCTTCCTGAATAATAGGCATTGCCAGCCTGAAACGCGGTTAGCCCGGGCACACTGGATTGGTTGCCGGGATCAGGACACAGGTTGTCCTGATGCGTCATTTGGAAGTGCACAGCGTGGCCGGTTTTTTTGGGACAGGCATCTTTGGAGTGACCGGAAAGTCGCAGTGACGGTTGGGTGGAAGGGGAGTCTTACGGATATGGCAATGGCGCCGCTGGCAATACCGGTCAACGAACCCGGAATCGATGAGGTGGAACGCGCGCAGTCTCTGGCGCGGCGCTATCATGCGGAGTTTGTTGACCTGAAGAACTTCAAGATCTCGCACGAACTGTTCAAGAGCGTGCCGGTGGACATGATGTTCCGCTACAACTTCGTACCCCTGGAGCAGGAGAACGGCCGGCTGGCGATTGCGGTCTCGGACCCGTCGAAGCTGATGGTGCTCGACGAGATCTCGGGCCTGCTGGGGCAGCGGCTGGTGACGCGCGTGGCCACGCTCTCGCAGATTACCGAATTGCTGAAGAAGACCGAACAGTCGCAGCGCGTACTCGACGAGGCGAGCGAAGGCCTGGCGTTCGATGTGCTTTCAAGCGAAGACCTTGGCGATGAGAACATCTCCATCGAGCGGCTGACGAGCGAAGATGACATCTCGCCGATCATCCGGCTGGTGGATACGACGATCTTCACGGCGCTGGAGCGGCGCGCCTCGGACATTCACCTCGAGACCTTCGACGACTCGCTGCTGGTGAAGTACCGTATCGACGGCGTGCTACAGCAGGCGATGGCCCCGATTGCGCGCGAGCATCATCAGACGATCCTGTCGCGCATCAAGGTGATGAGCGAACTCGACATCGCCGAGCGTCGCGTGCCGCAGGATGGCCGCTTCCGCGTGCGCTACAAGGGCAGGCTCATCGACTTCCGCGTCTCGATTATGCCGACGGTGCATGGCGAAAACGCCGTGCTGCGCGTGCTCGATAAAGAGTCGATGTCGGAGAAGTTCAAGAAGCTGTCGCTCGACGTGGTGGGCTTCGCGGACAGGGATCTCGAACGCTTTCGCCGCTACATCAAAGAACCCTACGGCATGGTGCTGGTCACTGGGCCGACGGGATCGGGGAAGACGACGACGCTCTACGCCGCGCTGAACGAGATTAAGTCCGAAGAAGACAAGATCATCACCATCGAAGACCCGGTCGAGTATCAGATTCGCGGCATCACACAAATTCCGGTGAACGAGAAGAAGGGCCTGACGTTTGCACGCGGGCTGCGCTCGATTCTGCGTCACGACCCAGACAAGATTCTCGTCGGCGAGATCCGCGATGCGGAGACGGCGCAGATTGCCATCAACTCCGCGCTGACCGGGCACCTGGTGTTCACGACCGTCCATGCGAACAATGTGGTCGATGTGCTGGGGCGTTTTCTGAACATGGGCGTTGAGCCGTACAACTTCGTCTCGGCGCTGAACTGCATTCTGGCGCAGCGGCTGGTGCGGCAGGTGTGCGAGTTCTGCGTGCGCGAGGTGCGCTACAGCGACGCGGAGCTGCTGGCCAGCGGGCTCGATCCGGAGGAGTGGCGCAACTTCAACTTTCGCGAAGGCGCGGGCTGCATCGAGTGCGCAGGGACGGGGTATCGCGGGCGCTCGGCCATCCATGAGCTGCTCGAGTTGGACGACGAGATCCGAGAGATGCTGCTGGCCAAGAAGCCCGGAAGCGAGATTCGGAAGAAGGCCCGGGACAAGGGCATGGCGTTTCTGCGCGACTCGGCGCTCGAGCGCGTGCGTGCCGGCATCACGACGCTCAAGGAGATCAATAAGGTGACGTTTATCGAGGCGGGGCGGTAAAGCAGGGAATGGAATAGGGATCAGGGATCGGAAAACTGCTGCACAGGTTAGTCTAGGACGAATGGAATTTTTGCCGAAAGCATTGGGGACGCGGCCGCGGCTGGCGGTTGAGGTTCGGGCCGAAGGTGTGGTGGCGGCGCGCGCGGAAGACGCTGCCGCTCTGCTGACGGCCGTGGGACATGGCGAGCTGGCCGAGGGCGCGCTTGCGCCTGGATTGAAGGCTGGCAATATCGCGGACCGCTCCGGCGTGGTTGCCGCGGTGCGCTCGGCGCTTGAAGGCGTTGCCGGGCGCGGCATGGAACGTTCGCGTTATGTGACGCTGGTGGTGCCCGATGCCGCGGCGCGCGTGCTGCTGCTGGACTTCGATACGCTGCCCTCGAAGGAGGCCGAGGCGCTGCCGGTGGTGCGCTTCCGGTTGAAGAAGCTGCTGCCGTTTGATGCGGACGAGGCTGCGGTGAGCTATCAGGTGATGTCCTCGGCGAAGGACGCGGTGCGCGTGGTCGCGGTGGCCATGCCGAAGGACGTGCTGGCGGAGTACGAAGCAGTCGTGACGTCAGCCGGGTACCAGCCCGGGGCCGTACTGCCCAGCACGCTGGCCGCGCTTGCGGGGCTGGATGAGTCGGACGCGCCCGTGCTGGTAGTGAACGCCGGAGAGGGATCGGTGACGACGGCGATTGTGCAGGCGGGTGTGCTGTTGTTGCATCGCTCGGTCGAGATGGGCAGCGAAGCCCGTATCGAGGTCCACGCGCCTGTGCCCACACCCATCCCTGCGCCCGGCGGATATGATCCGTTTGAGGCCGAGGCTGCGATGCAGACGTCAACGGTGGGAGCGGAGATTGAGCGCGAAGCTGCCGAAGCTCGCGCGGCGGATGAAGCCGTGCAGGCGGTGAGCGTGGCGGCGGCGTACTTTGAAGACACGCTGCGCGTCGCGCCGGAGACCGTGCTCTCGGCGGGAACGCTTGGCGCAGACGCTCTGACTTCGATGATGGACGAGCGCGGACTGCGTGGCCTGCGCGTGCGCGAGATGGTGGACGCAAGCGTCTTGCAGGCTTCGGCGGCAACGGCAGCGGTGCCGCGCGGCTGGCTGGCCGGTGTTCGGGGGGCGCTCAGGAACTGATGAAGATCTCGGTTAATCTCGCAACACGGCCTTTTGTCGAACTGCGGCCTCTCTATGCACGGCTCAGGCTGGCGATGGTGTTGCTCGTGGCTCTGGCCGTGGGGCTGGGGTTTGCGCTCCATGTGCTGGATGCAAAGTCGAGCGTTGCCGAGGCGCAGATGAATGCGCTGAAGGCGAAGACGACGCAGTTCGAGCACGAGCGTCAGACGAACGAGGCGCGGATGCGCCAGCCCGCGAACATGGCGGTGCTCGAACGGTCGCGCTTTCTGAACCAACTGTTTGCCGAAAAGAGTTTTAGCTGGACCGCCGTGATGATGGACCTGGAGCGGGTGCTGCCCGCAGGCGTGCAGGTGACGAGCATCGACCCGGTGATCACGAAGGAGGGCGATGTTAACATTCGGCTCCGTGTGAGCGGCGAGCGCGACCGCGCGGTGCAACTGGTGCGGAACCTCGAGACCTCGCAGCGGTTTCTTTCGCCGCGCCTGAGCGGGGAGACGGCGTTGACGCCCTCGGCTGGACAGGGCGGCCCGATGGCTGCTCCCGGCGGCGTGGTGTTTGAGATTATGAGCGGCTACAACCCTCTGCCGGAGAAGACCGCATCGGCCACCAACGTTGCCAGGAAGAGTGGAGGGGTGCGATGACCGTGGCAACGAAGCGTCCCGAGACCCGACAGGCAGCCGAGACGATGCGCGGGTGGATGAATCTGTTGAACCTGCACGTTGCCGGAGTGGCTGTGCTGGCGCTGGTGAATCTGTACCTGCTTGCTCATATCTTTTTTGCATGGAGCGCGGCGAACAGCCGGAATGCGGACGCGATGGAACGCCAGTCCGTGGCCATGAAGACAGCAGAGATTGCGAAGAAGCCGCTCGAAGGGCTGGACGAAAAGCTGACGGCAGCGACGGTGAATGCTGACAAGTTTTATAAGCAGCGGCTGCCGTTTGCCAACTCCGAGGTTGCGGGCGAACTTGGCGCGCTGGCGAGAAAACAGAACGTGAAGCTGACGCGCGTGGGCTATACTTACGCTCCGGTGATGGCGGGATCGGCGGGTGCGCTGACCGAGGTCAGGATGGATGCGAGCCTGAGCGGAGACTACCGCCCCTTGGTGCTGTTCATCAATTCGCTGGAACGAGACAAGATGTTCTTCCTGATCGACGGCGTCTCGCTGACCGGGCAGCAGAGCGGAACGGTGGGCCTGCGGCTGCGGCTGACGACGTATCTCAGGCCTCCGGTTGGAACCGAAGGCACAGAGAAGAGCGTGTTGTCTGCAAGCGCGAACGCAGCGGGAGGCGGACGATGAAGTTCACTCCCGACATGCAGAAAAAGGCAGCCGTCATTGCAGGGTTTGCAGTGCTGATGGCCGGCGTCCTCTATTACGATCTGCGCGACGACAGCACGCCCGCGCCGCCGCCTGTTGTGATTACAACTCACACTGGAACCACGACAGGGGCAGCAGCAAAAAGTGTAGGGACGACGGCCGCCTCGCTCGATCCCACGCTGAAGATGGGGCCGATGCTGGTGACGGAGTCGCTGGTGTACTCCGGCAGCGGACGCAACATTTTTTCGGCTGCCGCCGCGCCGGTTGACATCCCGAAGCCGCTTGCGCCGGCGCGCCCGAAGGGCCCGGTTGTGCCGGTGTTTACGCCACCGCCCGGACCTCCGCCTCCTCCGCCTATCGACCTGAAGTTCTTCGGGACGGAGACCTCGAAGGACGGGCGCACACGCGCGTTTCTGCTGAACGGCGAGGATGTGTTTCTGGCCTCACCTGGTGACATCGTGAAGCGGCGATACAAGGTGGACTCGATCAAGGCGAACTCGATTGTGGTCGAGGACCTGACCGACAATAACAGACAGACGCTGCCCTTGATCGGGCATTGAGGATGAGATGAAGGACGACGTGCAAGGCCGTGAGCAGGAGCAGGGATTTCTGCTGCTGGGGCTGATCGTTGCGATCTTCATCATCCTGCTGACGCTGAGCGTGGCCGCGCCGAAGATGGCGCGCGAGCTGCGCCGCGAGCGTGAAGTCGAGACGGTGCATCGCGGCAATCAGTATGTCCGCGCGATTCAGTTGTACTACCGGAAGTTCGGGCATTATCCGGGGTCGATGGAGCAGTTGGACAAGACCAACATGATCCGGTTTTTGCGGCAGGACTACGTGGACCCGATGACCGGCAAGGTGGACTGGCGCATCATCAAGGTGGGCGAGAACAAGACCACGGTGAAGGGGTTCTTCGGCAAACCGCTGGCAGGCCTGCCGACGGCCGGGCTGGGGTCGGCGGCGGGGATGGCGTCGTCGTTCGGCTCGTCAGGAACGGCTCCGGGTGCTGCTTCGCAAGGGTCTGCGTTTGGAAACTCGGGCTCGATCGGCTCGCCCCTGGGCGGGTCGTCTTCGCCTACATCGGGCATGGGAACTTCGGGGCCGGGAACGAGTTCGCCTTCGGGTAGCAACACAACGGATAACTCGACCGGGTCTTCTTCGGGCGGTACGCAAAGCACCTCGGCATCGAGCTTCACGGGTGCAAGCGGGCCGTTCCTCGGAGTCGGGCTGGTGAAGGACGGCGACTCGATCATTACGCTGAATGAGCAGACCACCTACAACACGTGGGAGTTCATCTACGATCCGCGCATCGAGCAGTTGAAAGCCAAGGCGGCCATGATGGGTGGCGGAGCGACGGGTTTTGGCTCCAGCTCCGGCTCTGGTTCGAGTTCAGGTTTTGGTTCTTCGTCCCCGTTTGGAAGCGGCACAGGGTTCGGCAATTCCACGCCGACATCGAATGGGAACGGGACGAGCGGCAGCGGGACGAATGGTTCCACAGGAACCACGCCGTCTACAAATTCCAATCCGCAATGATGGCGCTGCCTGCTTACAGGGCTGCTCAGTGATCGAGCGGCCGGTCGGTGTAGAGCGCCTTGCCGGAGTTGTCGAGCAGCAGGACCTTATCGTTGCCGAGCAACTGGTCCACTGCGTCGCGCTTTTCAAGCGGCACGAAGAGGACCTTGCGCGGGCCATGTCCCCAGGTGTCGATCAGGTCGCGGTTGGTGAGGAAGATGTGCGGCGCGTCGGGGAAGGTCGATCCGAAGAGCATCGACGTGGAGCGGCCTTCGACCAGATAGACCATCTTGCCGAGATAGAACGGGATCGACGAGCCGTAGGCCTGATCGCCGTACAACATGATCTCGCTGTCGGGCGAGATGGCGTGCGCGGCTTCGAGCTGCTGAATCTTCTGGGCGAAGTTCTCCGACGACATCATCGTGCCGAAGCGCACGAAGGCGATATGCGCAGCGACGAGGAAGACCGTGCTGGTAAGCGCGATGGCTGTGGTCGCGGCAAGATGACGGCGCTTTGAGCGCAGTAGCCACGCGATGGCCGGGCCGACGGCAAAGGTGATCGCGGCGAGCGCTGCAGGCAGACGCAGGGCGGCGAAGCTGGCATCGGTCAGGTCGAAGAGGTGCGACATGGAGAGTGTGTAGTCGCCCACATCGCGGTGCGCAAGCAGATCGCCGATGTCGGGCACGAAGGGCAGGTGGCGCGAGCGCCACAATCCATAGGCCAGCGTGAGCGAGACGCCGATGCCGACGACGGCGAATGCCGCATGCGCGAAGGTGATCCAGCGGCGGCTGGACTTGTCTTCGGCGTAGTTGTCTTCTGCGCGTACCAGCGCCGCAGCAATCAGGATGAGCAGCGCAAGATAGGCGGGAAAGGTGTAGTACTCCTGGTTGGTCGAAATGGAAAAGAAGACAAGCACCAGCGCGGAGTAGAGCGCAAGCAGAAGCGTGGTCTGATGTTTGAAATTGAGTGTGTGCAGATTGTCGCGGAGGGTTGCTGCGCGCGACTTCCACCGCTTCACCGCGACCACGACTGCAGCGGGGATGAAGAGGCTCCACGGAAAGAGCCAGACGATGTGCAGCGACCAGAAGAGGTAGCCGGGGAGCTTGTTGTAGTCCTTCGGGTAGCGTTTGCCGAGGAAGCGCAGGAAGTGCTCGTTGACGAAGTAGAACCAGAAGAAGCCGTGGCCGTTCATGCCGCCGGTATTGCGCAGCCCGGCGAGGATGTGCCATGGCGCGGCGATGGCGAGGAACAATAGCGTGCCGGTGAAGGGCTTGAGCGTGCCCCAGCGTTTGTGTCCGCCGGTGAGCGTGAGGTAGACAAGTCCCGCGCCGCCGAAGAAGACCAGCGCGACCAGGCCTTTTGTCAGCACCGCGAGCGCGAGCAGCGCCCACATCATATAGGCGTACTTTGCGCTTTGCCCGGGCTTGGCCTCCAGCGCACGCAGCAGACAGTAGAGCGCGCCGCAGAGGAAGAGAGTCAGCAGCACTTCAGGAATGAAGACACGGGTGAAGAGGAAAACTCCGGCCGAGGTGAGTATGCCGAGGCCGGTATAGAAGGCGGTGCGGTCGTCGAAGGCGCGGCTGGCCCAGCGGAAGCCGAGCAGGGCGAGCAGCAGCACGCCGATGGCCTGCGGCAGGTGCGCGGCGAATGTATTGAAGCCGAAGACGCGGAAGCTGGCGGCAACGAGCCAATAGGGCAGCGGCGCCTTTTCCAGATAGCGAACGCCGTTGACGTGGAGCGTGACTAGGTCGCCGGTCTGGACCATGTAGCGGGCCGCGTTGGAGTGGGTGGCGTCGGCGTCGTCGAGCAGGGGCGGGCTGAACAGCGCGCTGAAGAAGATGATGAGCCAGAGGCCGGTGAGGATGGCGAGCGCGGTCGAGCGGCGTGGAGCGGAGATGACTCGGGTCTCGGCTCGATCCAGCGGCTTGGAGAGGGTGGAGTTGGTCATGAGGTCGGCAACAGCTTAAGGATACCGGTTTCGGGGTATTTTGGCGCGTTCAGGCCGGACGGTGAGATCCGCGGGTACAGCAGCAGTTAGATGCCGGTGGAACATGGCCGGGTGCGGCGCGGAGAGATGTATCTTGCTTGTGTGAAACTTTTTGTGTGAGGGAGCGTCTGGAATGCCAACGTTCGCGGCAGTGGACATCGGTTCGAATTCGTGCCGGCTGAAGATCGCCTCGGTACAACTGCATCGGCTTAAGACGCTCTACGAAGACCGCGAGGTCACGCGGCTGGGCGAGAGCGTCTTCCAGACCGGCTCGATCTCGCCCGAGGCGATGGCGGCGACCATCCGCGCGCTCAGGCGATTTCACAAGGCGGTGCAGGCGCACGTCGCCGACAAGGTGCGCGTGGTGGCGACCAGCGCCATGCGCGACGCCCGCAACGCCGATGCCTTCACTGAGTGGGTCCGCTCGGCGACAGGGTGGAACGTGGAGGTCATCTCCGGCCTGGAGGAGGGACGACTGATCCACCTTGGTGTGGTGACGCACGAGGTGGGGGCGCGCGCGCGGTGTCTGCTGATCGACTTGGGCGGCGGAAGCTGCGAGGTGACGGTCTCCGATGGCGGACGCATCAAGGCGATGGTCAGTTTGTCGCTTGGTGCGGTGCGCCTGCAGGAGGAGTTTGTGCGCACGGACCCTCCGGTGAAGGAAGACATTGCGCGGTTGAAGCAGTACATCGACCGCGAACTGCGCAAAGCGGAGCGGAAGTTGGGAACGCCGCGCGTGGGATTGGTCATTGCCACGTCAGGGACGGCGGCAGCACTGGCCGAGGCGAGCGGCCATGCACGGGCTGCGGCGAAGGGGAAAAAATCGCTGGCAAAGAAGCGCGAGGAGCGTGTGGGCGCGATGACCGCGGAGACTTCCGACGTGCGCAGGCTGGCCGAGAAGCTGGCGAAGATGACGAATGCCGAGCGCGCAGCGATTCCGGGGATCGGCCCGAAGCGTTCGGAGATCATCGTCGGCGGCGCACTGGTGTATGCCGACCTGCTGGAGCGGCTGGGGCTGAAGGGGTTTCGTTACTCGCCACTGGGCCTGAGGGACGGAATGCTGGCACAGATGCTGGCCGAAGCCGACCTCCGGACCTCGGTGCATCAAAAGATGGAGAGCGAGCGATGGTCGGGCGTGCTGGAGCTTTGCACGCGCTACGGCATCGAGCAGCGCCGCGCGGAGCCTGTTCGCCAGCATGTAGTTGAGTTGTTCGACGCGCTCGATCGCGTGCATGAACTGCCCGCAGAGTACAGGCTGTGGCTGGAGTCGGCGGCGATGATGCAGGAGGCCGGCAAGTTCATGAACCACCAGGGACACTTCCGGCACACGCAGTACATCATCGCCAACTCGGAGATCTTCGGCTTCTCGCCGGAGCAGCGCCTGGTGGTCAGCGCGATTGCCCGCTATCTGGGCAAGACGCGGCCCGATGCGATGGACCGGCTGATGCGCTCGATCCCGGTGGAAGAGCACACGCACGTCGTGCGGTCGGTGGTGCTGCTGCGGCTGGCGGCCGCGCTCAATCAGGACCGCGCCAGCGCCGTGGTCAAGGTGCGGGCGCAGGTCTATCCCAAGCGCGTCGTGCTCGAACTGGTGCCGGGGCGGGGCGGGGCGGAACTGGAGGCGTGGTCGCTGAAGAAGGAGGCCGCTTACTTCCGCGAGGTCTTTCGCCGCGAACTCTTGGTCGAGGTCGCATAGGCAGCCCGGACCGTGCGCGGGTCGAGCAGCGCCTGTAGTACCGCTGGCCCGCGATTCAGCGAGAGCCGCGCCAGCGTGCCTTTGCGCAACCGGATGCGCGGAGCGGTGCCGTTCGCGGAGATGAGTGACCCAAGAAATGCGGTGATATTGGGGTTGTGCCCGACGAGCAGCAGGTTCTCGCTCTTCGAGCAGTCGTGCAGGAGCTTTTGAAAGTCGACCAGGGTGGCTTCGGGGGCCAGCGCGTTCGAGCGGAGGATCTTGGACTCGTAGCCGGTCTCGGTGCCGACCAGAGAAGCCGTCTGAAGACACCGCTTGAGCGGGCTGGAGACGACCAGGTCGAACTGCACGTCAAGCGCGTTGAGCAGTTGCGCCAGTTGCTGGCAATGCTTCTTGCCTTCCTTGTCGAGCGGACGTTTGACGTCCAGCAGTGGA
>NZ_DASUBE010000014.1:0-31465 GCF_035763405.1 Edaphobacter sp. | reverse complement strand
GACGACGTGCGGAGGGTTGCCGAGCTGGCGAACCTGGAGCTGACTGCGGAAGAAGAGCCGCGGATGCGGCGGGACCTGAACGCAATCCTGAACTACGTCGAGCAATTAAATGAACTGGACACCTCCGGCGTACCGGCGATGGCCCAGGTAGGCGAGGCGCTTGGCGCCGGGTCCGAAGCCTCCGGCGCTGAGTTGCGTGTCGATCATGTGCGCGATTCGATTGATCGCGCAGCGGTGATGGCAGCCGCTCCGGAGACGAATGGACGGTTTTTCAAAGTCCCCAAGGTAATTGAAAGGTGAGTTCAGGTTCGGTGGATATCAACAATCTGACGATTGAGACGGTGCGGACGGCCATTGCCGTCGGCAAGACCACGGCCACAGCTACGGCCGAGGCTCACTATGCGCACATTGCGGAAAAAGATGGCGAGATCAACAGCTATCTGGCGCTAAGCCGCGAGCGGGCTCTGGCTCAGGCGGCAAAGGTGGACGAGATGGCGGCCAAGGGCGAGGCACTGCCACCACTGGCTGGGGTTCCCATCGGAATCAAGGACGTGCTGGCTATGCGGGGCGCTCCAGCCACGGCCGGGTCGTTGATCCTGAAGGGATACAGGCCCCCTTACGATGCCACGACGGTCAAGCGGCTGGAGGCAGCGGGCGCCGTTTTGCTGGGCAAGCTCAACTGCGACGAGTTTGCCATGGGCAGCTCGAACGAAAATTCTGCCTACGGACCAGTAAAGAACCCACGAGCGTTAGACCGGGTTCCCGGAGGTTCGAGCGGAGGCAGCGCGGCAGCGGTGGCCGCTGACTTTGCCGTGGCTACGCTTGGGACGGACACGGGCGGATCGATCCGCCAGCCGGCGGCCTTCTGCGGCGTCGTTGGCCTTTTGCCGACTTATGGGCGGGTCAGCCGGTATGGGCTGATTGCGTTTGCTTCGTCACTGGATCGAGTAGGTCCGCTGACGAAGAATGTGCAGGATGCAGCCACTCTGCTGCACGTACTCGCCGGACATGACGAGATGGACGCCACCTCGTCGGAGCGCCCCGTAGCCGATTACGTCGGTGCGCTCGACAAACCGGTCGCCGGGCTGCGCATCGGGGTCCCGGCAGAGTACTTTGGCGATGGTCTGGACGCGGAGATACGGGCCGCGACCGACCGTGTGCTGGCCAGCCTCAAGACGGCGGGATGCATCATCAAGCCAGTCAGCCTGCCGCATACAAAGTACGCAATTCCGACCTATTACGTGATTGCCACGGCGGAGGCGTCCTCGAACCTGTCCCGATTTGACGGAGTCCGCTACGGGCTCAGGGACTCTGAGGCTAAGACTCTTTCCGAGATGTTCCGTAAGACGCGGGACGCGGGCTTTGGTGCCGAAGTGAAACGCCGGATTCTGCTGGGGACCTATGCCCTTTCAGCCGGATACTACGACGCTTACTATCGCAAGGCCCAGCAGGTACGAACGCTGCTGACGCGGGACTTTCTCGCGGCCTTTCACGAGGTTGATGCGCTGGTGACGCCGATGACACCGACGCCGCCGTTCAAGCTGGGTGAAAAGACGGATGATCCCGTGCAGATGTATCTGGAAGACATCTATTCGGTGGCTGCCAGCCTTGCGGGCATCTGCGGCGTGAGCGTGCCGTGCGGCTCGACAAAGACCGGGCTGCCGATAGGAGTCCAGATCATGGGCGGACACTTCGAAGAACAAACGGTTTTGCGCGTAGCCCAGGCTGTGGAGATGGGGCAGCGGAGCACCTGAGCGTTTCGATACGCTTTTGGCTGTCCCTCGGACGAGAACTCAATTTGGTACAAGACACGCCGTGGCTGCGCGACTTTGCACAATTCGCGATTGCATTCGAGTTATGCTTGGACAAAGCAATTTTCGAGGGAACTCAGCGCCCGTGCGAGTGCAGAGACACAGTTGCAAGCGGGTTGCTTTGGTAAATACAGGCAGTTTGACAGCGGTCGGCTTACGAGGATAACAGCAGATGCAGTGCAGCAACTCCCCTGGGGTCTTCAAGTTTGGATATGTGCTTTTGTTCGCTGCGCTTGGAGCGGGCACAGCATTCGCGCAGTTTGTGGACTACGGTCAGGCCCTCGGCAGCATCTCGGGGCAGGAACAAACCTGTAGCCCAACGGATCCTGCTTGCCAGCCGGGCTCCGGGCAGACCGACTATCCGTCGCTCCGCAACCAGACCAACCAGACGCAACTGCCGAACACCGTGCGCGGAATCGTAATTCCCGTCCCCGCCAATGAGCGGAACACGAACACGCGGACCGCCGAGCCGACCCAACCCGAGAAGAACCTGCCGTTGGACTCACCAACGGAGTTCCAGCAGATGATCGCCAATTCACTTGGAAAGATGCTGCCCATCTATGGGGCTGGCCTCTTTCGTAAACCGCCATCCACCTTCGCACCATTAAACCTGGTTCCGGTAACACCTGGTTACATGATTGGGCCGGGCGATGAGCTGATGGTCCAGGTGTGGGGACAGGTTACGCTCAATGGCCGATACACAGTGGACCGCACCGGCAGCATCTACATTCCTCAGGTTGGAACACTGACTGTTGCGGGACTAACCTTCGCGCAGGTCCACGACTATCTGAAGGCACAGATGGGGCGCGTCTTCCGCAACTTCGATCTGAACGTCACAATGGGCCACCTGCGTTCGATCCAGGTCTTCGTTGTGGGTCAGGCACGGCGGCCGGGCAGTTACACCATCAGCTCGTTGAGTACGCTGACAAACGCGCTGTTCGCTACAGGAGGCCCAACCCCGGCCGGCAGTATGCGCCACATCCAACTGAAGCGAGACGGCAAGGTCGTCGTGGACTTCGACCTTTACGATCTTCTGCTGCATGGCGACAAATCGCATGATGCGCAGTTGCTGCCTGGTGATGTCATCTATATCCCGCCCGTGGGCCCGCAGGTGGCTGTTGCGGGTAGCGTCCATGCTCCGGCAATCTACGAATTGAAATCAGACAACAGCACAACGGTGGGCGACGTACTGGAACTCGCGGCCGGACTGACCAGTGTGGCGTCGGGCGAGAAAGTCCGGCTGGAGCGAATTGACGCAAGCCGCCAGCGCAGCATCACCGAGCTGTCACTGGACGAGGCGGGACGCTCGACCGTACTGCACAATGGCGATCTGCTGGAGGTAACTGCGCTGGTTGACCAGTACAAGAATGCAGTCACCCTGCGCGGCAATGTGGCCAACCCCGGGCGCTATACATGGAGGCCCGGAATGCGCGTGCTCGATCTAATCCCCAACAAAGAGGCGCTCGTTACGCGGGACTACTGGCTCAAACAGAGCCAGCTTGGCCAGCCGGGGTTGACCTATATTCCCACGTGCCCTCCGCAAACAGCCTACGGCGTGCCCAGTCTTCGATACGGCATACCGGTAGGAGAAGAGGGTGAGCATCCGAACTGGCGATACTCCTCGACGCGGGACAACTCGGAACTGGTGGGACTCCCGTTCGGCAGCCCCGAGGGAACCGATAATGCCGAGCCGTCCGTGGACGAAAATGGAGAGCCTACGAGCGACGGCGGGTTGAACTGCACACCGATTCCACTCTCATCCACGTCCCTGAGCGGAACCAACGATCGCTACACTCCCCCCTCCAGCAACACCAACACTCCGTATCAAAGCAATAACTCGACGACCTTCCCCGGCGCCATGATGCCCAATACCGGAACGACCGCAAATTCCACGAGTTCGGCCAATGCCAGCGTTGGCGTAACCAACTCGAATACCTTTGCGGGCAGGTTCCGGCCACGGAATGATGTCAAATTGACCGAGCCGGACATCGACTGGAACTATGCGGTCATTGAGCGTCAGGACAAAGAAAACCTGACGACCTCGTTGCTGCCGTTCAATCTCGGCAAGGCCGTCCTCGAAGGCGACACCTCGCAGAACCTTGAACTGATGCCGGGAGATGTGATCACGATCTTCTCCAAGGCCGATATTCGCGTACCGCAATCGCAGCAGACACGGTTTGTCCGGCTGGAAGGCGAATTCGTCTCGGCTGGAATCTACAGTGTGCATCCCGGCGAAACATTGCGGCAGTTGGTGGAGCGGGCCGGCGGTTTCACTCCCGAAGCATACCTTTACGGCTCTGAATTTACCCGCGAATCGACACGTCGCGTCCAGCAACAGCGCCTGAACCAGTATGTCGATCAGATCGCTTTGCAGGTCAGCACAACCGCGATCAATAGCGCTAACAGCGCAATCAGCGCGCAGGACAGCGCCGCGCTGGCCGCCGCGCAACAGCAGAACCAGAATGTCATCAACAGCCTTCGCCAGGCCCACGCAACCGGTCGTATCGTGCTGGAACTGCCGCCTGGAAGCCACAATGTCGCCGATCTTCCCGATCTTCCTCTCGAAGACGGGGACCAGTTCATCGTGCCGCGCGTGCCTTCGACCGTCGCCGTGGACGGAGCGGTCTACAATCAGAACTCCTTTGTCTACGACCCCGGCAAGCGGCTGAAGGACTATATCCGGCTGGCAGGAGGCGCAAACCGCGACGCGGACAAGGGCCGAGCTTTCGTAATCCGGGCCAGCGGCGCGGTCATCAGCAGGCAATACAGCTCATCTTTGCGCGGCAACAGTTTTGACTCGCTTCGGCTATTTCCCGGTGATACCGTGGTGGTCCCGCTGAACCTCAACAAGGGCAAGACCATGCGGCTGGTCGTCGATCTGGCGCAGATCGTGGGCCAGTTCGGTATAGCGATAGCCGCCGCCAACGTCGTGTTCTAACGTGACGCGCGCAACGAGGGTGTGGCCACGCTGTAGTTTGCGGTTCACACTCTCGCAACGCCTCTGGCCATCCGCAGCAAACCGCCGCGCTCGTCCTGGTCAAGAACGCCGAACCAGGCGACAAGGAGCGTGCCTGCACCCCAGACGATGGCCCACGGCCCCAGAGACTCTGCCTTCGGAGAATATCTCCATACAGGCACGAACAGCAGGCAAGGCAGCACGACCATTGCCGGCCTCAGAAGCCCCGCCAGCACCAGCTTCGTGCGGGGTATCGTCAAGGTATTTCTAGTCAACTTCATGCTGACGAGAAAGTGCAGAGCAACACTCACGAATGAGCCAATCATTGTCCCGAATGCCACTCCGATGGCACCAAACCTGCGCGCAAGGAGGATGCTGCACGTCAGGTTTACAACCGCCTCAAGAACCGGAGACGCCGTCGCTTCTCGCAGTTTGCCCGTTGCCGCCACCATCGTTGCGTAGGGCGCGCAGAGGTTGCGCACGATATTTGCCAGGACCAGTATCTGGAGGTAGCGAAAGCTATTCGCCGCATACACGGGACCGACCCACATCTGCAGAATCGGCAGGCCATACACAATGAGAGGCAACCCGGTGAGCAGGAGAAACATCGTGGAGTAACGGGTTGCCCGGGCAAGAAGACGCCCCATCTCCACCGGCGACCGCTGCGTACTGAGCGCCGATGACGCAGGCATCACCGGGCCAAGCATCGCCGCCATGATGACCAGCATAAAATTCGTCGGCAGCACCGCGATGGAGTAATACGCTGTCTCTCTATAGGCATAGTGACCCACCAGGGTCACGTCGAGACCGCTCACGCAGACCATGCCGACCGTCCAGACTGCAAGCAGGAAGCAGTAACGCCCCATCTGCCTGAGCACCGGGGCGTTGACCATCGAGAGCGAGAGGCGAACCTGCGCTATCAATTTCTTCCACGCGACTACCTGAAGCAGCGACGTGGCAACGTTAACCACGGCCACCGCAATTCCCATCGCAGCAAGACTGCCGTGCAGAAAGACCGCTGCAAGGACCGCACCAGCGAACGAGAACCGGTTGAGGATGGCGATTCCCATCGGAACCGCATAACGCTGAAGTCCCATGAAGATTGCCGAAAACACTGAACAAACCAGTGCAAACGACAGCGAAATTCCCACCAGCATGACGCTGATGCGAACATCTCCATACAGCGCGGTGGGCATCGTGTGGAACAGCCGCGGGACCTGCCAGGCAAGTCCAAGCGTCAACAAGACACCAAGAGACCCGGTTAACGTCATGATGGCGAAACCGGCGCTGGCGTAGCGGCTCGCCTCCGCCTCGTCGCCTTTTGCATCGTGCTCAGCAACAAACTTGGAGACTGCTGTCTGGATCCCGAGGTCGAGAAACGACACAAAAGCCCCAAGTTGCAGGATCAACACCCATGCTCCGTAGGTATCGACCGACATATGGTGTGTCAGATAGGCGGGGAGAACCAGTGCAATCAATCCGTTTGCGATCACGCGGGCAAGGCTGAATGCCACATTCTTCGATAGAGTCGCTGCTAACCCGGGCGTTCCAGCAGGTGGCTCTTCCGGCAGGACCGGAACGTCAGTGGATAGGTTCTCCAAACTTTTCATCCTCAATTCCGCAAAATCGGAGGCACCGTGATCAGCACCCACCCATTCGAGTCTCGAAATGAACGGTATTCACCGTGGCACGCGGCCGTCCTTTTGAGGAGAATACACCACACCGCTTCGCATGCTTTCCTGTCTAGCGATGGTTCATTTCCGTGCTGCGCGCAACGTCAGACGCGCAAATTTCTTGCTGCGCAATCGGACACTTTGCACGAAAGCTCGCTTCAGCAAGCGCAGCCGTTGTACGGCAGGGCCGCCGCCGAAGCCCGTTTCACGAACAAACATCCACTCCGCGTCCAGCACTCTCCTGTATCGTTCAAGACCCATTTCCGTCTCGATGTTCGTCAGCGACAGATGATGTTCAATCGCGATATCGAGAACCAGAACGCGGCCTCCTGCGGCCTGCAACCGATGAAACATGATGTGGTCGAGGAACTCGATGCGGTACTCAGGAGCAAATCCTCCCACCGAAGCCACTGCCTGTGCCCGCACGCAGGCAGCGGAGTTGAGCGCCGTCACCTGCCTCTCGAGTATCCCTGAAAATGCGGCACCACAGGCTCTATTGCGAAATCTTCCCACGATCTGCGGAGAGAGCACCTCTCCCCCTCGCATGAGCTTCGGTACGATGGCGCAAACCTCAGCAGACACTGGCGACGTAATTGCGTCAAAGAGTGCAGGAAACAGTTCAGAAGTGAGAACCGTGTCCTGGTCCAGCAGAACGAGCCACTCGATGCTGCGCTGTTGCGCTTTCGACAGCGCCAGGTTGTAGGCAGGCGACAGGCCGCCGTTTTCTGCGTCGTAGTGATACTCCACGGCTGCGCACCGCCATCGACCGGGATCCACGGTCTGTCGGATGGGAGAGTTGTCGTAGATGAGCAGGGCAATCTGCCGCGCCAGATCATCGTGCTCCGACAAAAACTCCGCCAGACATGCCAGCGTTCTCGACTCGTCAGGAGAACACCGATAAAGCACCACGACGCATTGCAAAAGCGGATTCGACATTCGATAACGTCCGGCGGACACTTGCGACCAACAACTACATCTAGCGATTCAAACTCTCTCAAGCAATACGTTACTTAACGAATCTTCGGAGTAACCGGGAGTGTATGACGATAATCCTCCATTCCCTTCCATACGCTCCCGCACCGCGAAAATTGGAACCTGAAGAAACGGCTCAAGAGGCGTCCCGCCAGAAATACAGGCATGGCCAGATGCGGCACAGTGGAGTGCAGCCTGAGGATTCGCAAGCCGGACGCGGTGAAGTAGCGATCAAGCATCGGGTGGCCCTTTCCAGTGCTTGCTCCGACCTTGTGAAGCACGCGTGAGTCCGGCGCGGCAGCCAGCTTCCATCCCATCTTGCGAAAACGGAGGCAAAGTTCCGTTTCCTCCCAATAGTGAAAGAAACCTTCATCCAGGAGGCCCGCTTCCTCAAAGGCTTTGCCTGCGATTAACATGCTTGCGCCGTAAAGCGCATGAAACCAGCTATCGTCCTGAGGCACCGTGCTGTTACGCGCATAACCGCACCAGAGGTTGACGCGGGTGCCGGCCCAAGCCTGCACTGTCGAAGGCGCGTCCGCATAATAGCAAACCGAGGCCACTGCGCCGAGGCGCTCGTCTGTGGTGGCTTTCGCTACAAGCGCAGACAGCGCATCCGGGGCAGGCTGAGTGTCATTATTGAGCAGCCAGATATACTCCGCGCCTTCAGCCAGAGCGCAACGTATCCCGATATTGTTGCCGCCCGCGAAGCCCAGGTTTTTCTCGCTGGCCATCAACCGCACTTCCGGATGCGCCGCGCGGATTCTGGCAATCGAATCGTTGGTCGAGCCGTTGTCCACGACAAGGATGCTCAGTCGTGGGTATGTGCATTGACGCAATGTGTCCAGACACTCAACCGTATCCTGCCACCCATTCCAATTCAATAGGATGCAGCTTATGTGCGGAGTTCGGTTCATATTGCTCACTTCGCTTGTTGTCCATGGGGTCCGCGCAAGGCCGCCACGAGTGACCTGACTTTCGGACCGTCTTCCGGGTCCTCACACATCGCCCGAAACACCGCGCGTGCCCAGACAGTACAGCAGCCAATGACAAACGATAGAACGGTAAGCAGGATGACCAAAATAGAACGATGCGGAGAAGAATGTGTGTCCGGAGGCACGGCGCGATCAATGACCTGGAAGATAGCCCCCTGTTTTGCCTCGTCCAGTTTGGCCAATTCATATTGAGTGGCGTCGGCATCGTAGATGGCCTCGCGATATTTGACTTCACGGAGCTTACGAATATAGTCCAGAGCGGCCGCGGGTACTTTGTTCTTGGGCACGAACAGGTCGGTGTTGCTCTCCGAGCTTCCCGTAAGCTGCCGAAGTTGCTCGTGCAGTCCCGCAAGCTGCTTCCTCAGGACGACCATTTCAGGGTTGTTGTCGGTTGCGAAGGCGGACATCGCCTGTATCTGGACCTCTTTCGCGGAGATCTGCCCCTGGAGCGTCGCCGCCGTTTCCATCATGGCGCGGGACTGATTCTCCGGCTGGATCATTCCGGTGGTTAGTTCCGTCTTCTTCAGGTCCTGCTCGGCGTCGGCCAGCTTGTCCTTGGCCTCTTCTACCTGCTGTTCAAAGAACAGTCTGCGCTGCGCCGCCTCGGTGACGGCTACGTTCGATGCCAGTTTCTGAAATTCATCCACGTAGGCATTGGTCATCTCCGCCGCCTTTTCGGGAGTCGGCCCCTCCACGGACACCCGGATGATGTCGTCCTTGAGGCCGGCCACCGCAGTGGTTCGGCTCTCAAAGATCTTGCGGGCGATTGACATCTTTTTTGTGCGGTATGCCTTCATCAGATCGAAGCGATGAATCATTGCGTCTTCGACCGTGCGGCTGCCGAACATGGCCACATAGACATCGACCTGTCTGTGGACCCCCAGGCCCATCCCCGCAAGGGCTGCCATACCGCCGCCAGCGCCGCCAGCCATCTGCGAGAGCAGCGCGGTCCCGCTCATCTGTTGCTGCGGCGGCAGGATGGAAGCATATCCGGTATACCGATCCGGCAACAGCAGCGAGATACAGATCGCGATCACGGCGCCGGCCGCGGTGAAGAGCAGAATAAACCGGCGCTTCCTGGCCAGCAGAGTCAGCAGTTCAAGCACACTCCAACCGGAGCTGGCGAGCGGCGTCTCTACGCTGCTCGCCGTGTCTTCAGTGCTCGATGTCTTCGCAATCATCTATCTTGGGTCCGAGGGGAGAAAGACTGCATGGATGTTCGTCATCCGCCTCTATACTATAGCAACCGGTGTGCTCCGATACCGGCGAGCACCGCCTTCCCGCATACATGCATCGTCGTCGTGCCATAACGGAACGGCGCCGTCATCGTAATAGCCACCCTGCCTGAGGTCCTGGTACGCAAAGCAGTGTTACAAACCGAGGGTCTGCTTCAAGAATGCGGATTGCCCGTCCCCTCATTCTGAACCATATCGTATCGCCCTACGGCATCTCCGTTCTAAGCACTCTGGTCTTTCTGATTGCCTGGCTCTTCCCGCCCGGCCTCTACAGCCAGTTGATACACGAGCCGGACCTGATGTTTCTCGATCCGGAGACGCTGCTCTTTTTTCTGTTGTGCGTCGCCGGATTCTGGGCCGGATTACTCCTGATCGATTTCCTATTCCCCAGCCCTCCTTTGCTGGAAAGCCGCTATCGCATCTCGCGCCTCAAAGACATGGCCCTGATATTGCCCTTAGCTTTGACGACCGTGCTGACCTGCGCCGTGGCTGTCGAACTGCTCCGGCGGACTCCCAACCTGATCGTTCTGCTTCTGGCCCAGCAGGGAAGCGCCGTCAAAAACAATCTTGCCGACGTGCAGCTTGGCATTCTGGGCTGGGGCCCGGACTTACAGCAGCCTCTTCTCTGGTGGACATACTGGCATTTGCTGGCCTCAAAACATAAAGAAGCGAAGTCTCGCCGCTCCCGCAGAATACTTTTATGGGCGATCTTCGCTACCGGACTGTTTGCTCAGATTGCCGTATCTGTATTGAAGGTGTCCCGAGCCGGGCTTATGCCATTGCTTGGCGGCCTCGCCGTCGTCTATCTCATGAGCAGAATCGCGCGCAGAGAGATCAAAACTGCCGGACTCATCCGTTCCATCGTCATCATAGCCGCCTTCGTGGTGCTTGTATTCGTTTCCTTCTCGCTCATGCGCGGGAACACCGATGTATCCGTCGCCATGGGAGGCTTTGTCGGTTATACGATGGCATCCTACAATCGGATGGCGGCGCTTCTTCATGGAACTATGCATTACCCGTATGGAGGACATGGAATCTATGTCTTCCCGGTGCTCAACTCCAACCATCTCTTAAATGCTATCTTCCCTTTCAATAAGATCTTCAAATGGCCCGATTATTTTGAGCTATGGCACTCCGAGTTCGTCGCGCCGCAACTGGCAGGTTTGAACGACTACGATATATGGTCAGGCGCATTCGGATACCTCTTCTCCGATTGCGGATGGTGGACGCCGTTGATGCTGGCGCTCTATGGGGCCGTCTACGGATTGGTATGGAGGCTGGTCAAATCAGGAAATACGTTGGGCCTGACGATTTATCCATGGTTCGCATTCTGCGCGCTTGCATGGTTTAGCGGAAACCTCGCTTTTGGCTCCGCGCTCCCCTTCTGCATCGTCGCCGGGCTGCTGCTGATAGCGTATGAAAAGCTGCTGGCATGAACTACCATAAAAGACCGTGCACTCGAAAAAAGCCCTCATCATCAAGTTCGGAGCCATCGGCGACGTGGTCATGACCGTGCCGGCAGTGCGTGCTTTGCACGATCAAGGATTTGAAATCCATTGGGTATGCGGCAAAACTGTCCGGCCCCTGCTCGAATGCTATTCCTGGATCCGCCTGATACCGGTGGATGATCGCGCAATCCTCCGAGGCAACGCGCTGGAGCGGATACAAGGCATCTTCAACCTCTGGACCGAAATCGCCGGAGCCTATGACCTCTCCGCTACGCTCTACTACGACCGCCGTTATCGGTTGTTGAGCCTTCCCGTGCGCGCGCCGCGCAAATTGATGCTCTCCCGAGCATCCCGCGCAACGACGCTGCTGGCTGGCCGGCACCACACCGACGAATATGTCCGCATCCTTCTGGGCCTGGACGACCATTGCCGCGAACAGAGCTTCCCGCCCGTTGCTCCAGACTGCCTGCCGCCCTCTCCATTACCCGAGAAGACCGCCGCGCGCCGCATTGCCCTCGTCCCCGGTGGAACTCACAACCTGCTGAAACAGCAAGTCATGCGTCGCTGGCCTATTGAACATTACCTGGATCTCACCCGCCGCCTGCTCGACCGGAGCTGGGAAGTTGTGCTCTTCGGAGGACAGGAGGACCTCTGGGTAAAACCTCATTTTCAGAATATGACCGTGACCGATTGCATCGGCAAGCTCTCGCTTCCTGAAGTAGTCAGCGTCTGCAATCATTGTGACGCAGTGGTAACGCACGACACAGGGCCGATGCATCTTGCAGGTCTAAGCGAAACCAGCCTGATTGGGATATTCGGGCCAACCAACCCCGGCAATTTCCTTCCCCGCAGGCCCTTCGCCGTTGGCATCTGGGGTGGCCAGGGATTCGCCTGCCGACCTTGCTACGACGGTCACAATTTTGCCCCCTGCGAATTCAATGGCTGCATGCATCAGGTGGCACCGGAGCTGGTCCTGCGCGAGCTGGACAGACTCCTTGATGATCGCTCAAAGCAACTCGACAGCGCGTGGCGAGTCGTATCCCCCGATGAGAGTTCACAGCCAGCGCCTGGACCTCTTACCATGCTGCCTTCCGCCTAGTGATGCACGTGCAGCTCGGGGTTCCAGGTCAACTGGAACCAGCCGCTTGTACTGTGTTGCGCGCCTGTCATATACGAAGGGACGAGAAATCGCTCGTACTGCGCGAAAATCTGCGCTTCCAGATGTCGGTTGATTGCGAAAGTGCCGTTCACAAAACCATCGGTGATCGTAGCGCCGCCGGGCAGAAAGTGTGTGCCGCCTTTATTCTGGCGATAACCCGCTTCAACTCGCGTCCGCGCGGAGAACCAGTAGCTGGTGCGACCCTCGATGGCGCGCGCGTCCCGGCCAATGGCGTTGCCCAGCAGAAAACCCTTGTTCGTATTGCCATCGAGATATTGTCCGTTGATGAAGAAGTGGGCACCGCCGTAGTCAGTCGCCATCCCTGTGGAACTGACCGCCTCGACGCGAAGGTCAATGTGAGGCAACCAGGGAAGGCGCGCCACGTAAATGCCGGGATTCCAGGCTGCGCGCCGCGGTGCTGCCATTGGGCTGGGATCGTCATCTGAATATGCATCTGCATAAAGCGTGACCGGCTTGAGAAATCCGGGCAGGCGATAGCGAAAGTCGAAGTTGCTCTTGCGGTCTCCAGGATCGTTGCGGCTGCCATACGCCGTGCTGCCCGTCGAGTTGAAGCTGAAGATATTTTCCTTGAAGCTGTGTGTCGTGATGGGATGACCAACGCCCCAGAAGATGGACCATCGAGTAAAGCTGATCTCCAGATTGTCGCCAAAATTGAAATCCGCCTTCTGTCCGTTGTACCAGGGGCGCGCCGGATAGAGGTGCCCGGAAAGTTTACCCAGCACAATGTCAAACCGGTACGTTCCCAGCGAAGGAAACAACGGAAGCGGATGAGGACGGGTAGCAACGAAGCGCAGATTATAGGTTGGCTCGGCGTTGCTCGAAAACGACAGCGGGCCCATCGTCGTCGGTCCCCAATAGAGTTCCTGCTTGCCGAGCGAGATCGCGTTGCCGTCGAAGGCTACGCCTGCATATAGTTCCAGCGGCCGCTGCCGGTTATACGCCGCGTGTCCAGGAATAGGCTCAATGTGCGGCGTATTCAGGGTAATCCGTTCCGTCGCATTAAAGAGTTCGTTGATGGCTTCGGTTTCAGCCGGCCGGCCGGGGTCGCGCTGAGCTTCCTGGCGGTCGTAAAAGAAGAGGCGTCCGTCATGCGCACGAATGGAATAGCCGGCAATCGCGCTGGTGCCGCGTCCCAACGGACGGCCGAAGTCGTTCCACCACGTCTGGCCGAAGTGGAAGCTGTCATAGAGCGCGGGACCGGCAATGGTCCCCACGCGCGCATACACCGACTCCAGATCGATCGACTCGCGGCTGAGCGTCTCCGAGGCAAGCTCAGCGTGTAGATCGTTAATCAGTCGTTGCGCCTCACGTATCTCTGCCGGAGTGAAGGAACCCGTGTCTGCGGCGCGTTCCTCGGCAATCCCGAGCTGGCGCAGACATTCCTGCCGCGTCCACGGACGAATGGCAACGCTCTGGCCCGGAATGAAGCCCATCGAGAAGAGCCGCTCCAACGCCGGATAGATCCAACTGTCCATCGGCACATTGGTCGAGCCGATAGCGTCCGGGTCGGTCACTTCGGCGTAGGTCCGCGGACGGCGATGCTTAATCGGATCCGGCGGAACCTGCTCCGTTGCGCGAGCGACTGCCTGCCTCTGCGCCTGCGTGCGTGGCTTGCCGAGACTGCCGGGATCCCACGAGTCATTGAACAGGCTGAAATTGTGGTGTGCATTAAAGACGTAGTGGCCGATCAACCATCCCGTGGCGCTGCCCACCAGAACGTCCGAGGGAAAATGCTTCTCCGCGATCACGCGGCTGACGCTGACTCCAGTTGCCGCGCCATACACTGCCGTGCGTGCCAGCCATCCGGGGTACTCCGAGCCAAGCACGGCAGCCATACTCCACGCCGCCGCAGCATGCGACGAAGGAAACGACGAGTCCAGCGTCTTCGACGCGAAAAACTTGCCCTGCGCATGGTCGGCATCCGGGCGTTCGCGGCGCGAGATCAGCTTGGCCACCTCGGTCACAGCTAACGTGTCCGCGAGCGCCTCGCCGGTTAACAGGCCCGTCTCATGGGCCTGCGGAGCATCGTGCCCCAGGCTCCACAGATACATGCCCGCTGGCAGCGCTCCAAGCGCAGCAACACCGGCGTTCGAGAGCTTGCTGGCGCGGTCCTGCGAGACGGAGTTGGTGTGAATCAGCGACGTCATCGTGTGATGGTCGCTCCCGATCAGCAAGCCGGTAGCAGCAGAAAAAGGAAGCAGCCACGTCGCGTCCTGCGGTCGAAGATAAAACGGGCTTGTCCAGATCGCCTTCTGATCAAAAAACAAGCGCCGTGGCATGCCTGCAAGCGTGATGCTCTCTGGCGCATACCTGGTTGCAGACCCAACCGGTGCGCTTTGCGCCGAGGACTTCTGCGGCTGTGGAGCATCCGGCAAACCGCCTGTGTCTCCAGCATCCGCAAGCGAAGAACTGCTCCCTTCGCTCTGCGCGAAACCGGAGCGCGCGACAGGCAGCAAAAACATCGTCGCAGCCAACGCGAGGGCTGCGCTTCTTCTCCAGCAACCCGCAGGCCATGACGAAAAAGCTGAGATAAGATTCACGATGCGCCGAATGTAACTGGGGAAGTCTGCCATAGCCTGCGATGTCTTAAGCCTACAGGCTCATCATTTAAGGGTCTAGTGTTGAAGTTGATTAGCGTTGGGATTGTGCGCCGAGCGGTCGATAGTAGCGCCTCTCCGGCGCGGCACAGCCCTGACAAAGCACCGCACCCGAACCCTCGGCCTGCCGGTCGTAGTTGATGCCTTCGCCGCACCGCGCGCAGACGATGCGCGCAGACTTGTAGCCGGGCATCTCGCGCGGCGCCAGTTCCACGCTCACCCACTCTTCCGTGAAGAGTTCCGCATCCGGCATCTCACGATAGGCCATCATCTGCTGCTGATTCTTCTGGTCAATCTGCGGATACAGCTCGCGGGCGCGCTCTTTTGAAGACTCCAGCGCCGCAACGCGGACGGCCTTATAAGCAGGCGCATCGCCGTCGGCAACGGGCAACGGCGAACCCAGATCGACAAACGTCGCAGCCATCTTGCCCCAATCGCGGAACTTGAGCGCGCGCTTACCCAATCGGCAACCCGTCACTACACCGATAGCGTCGGTGGCGCAGCGGTCAATCTCGACAAACGTCACCAGTCGCTTGCGGTCCGCGCCTTTCGGGTCGTCAATTCCCAGTCGCTGGCAGCCAAGCATCGCCATCCGAACGCCCAGAATCTGCCCCGCGCACAAGTGACCGTGGGCAACCTCAGCTTCGCGGAGAAGGTCCTCAAAGCTCTGCATACCGTGATGATACCGCTACCCGGCGGATGTGCCTTACGCGGCGATTGACGCTGCCGCATCCGAGGGGTAATATTCGATGCCCGAGAGGTCCTGATGAGCGAACTCACCACCACGATTGGCACCTTGCTCCAGCAGAAACCGGCCCAAATCTGGTCCATCGCACCCGATGCGTCTGTCTATCAAGCCATCGAGATGATGGCCAACAAGCAAGTCGGTGCGCTGCTCGTCATGGACAAGGGCGTCCTGAAAGGCATCATCTCCGAGCGCGACTATGCCCGCAAGGTCATCCTTCAGGGACACTCCTCGAAGAACACCACCGTGGCCAACATCATGACCAGCCCCGTCATTTTCGTCTCGCGTGAACACACCGTCGGCGACTGTATGCGCATCATCACCAGGAACCGCATCCGGCACCTTCCCGTCCTCCGGGAAGGCGAAGTCACGGGCATGATCTCCATCGGAGACCTCGTCAACTGGGTCATCACCGAACAGGAAAAGACCATCCGACACCTGGAAGCATACATCTGCGGAACAACAACGTAGTCTCAGTTGTCGTCCGCGTTGTCTCCTTCTTCGACGATGGAGCTCGATCCCAGGACGCTGTACGTTGTCGCCGTGCCGCCTGTAGGCTTCAATGTGACCCTGACGGGCAGCCGCTGCCATACAGCCGGCTGGCAGACGGGGACAAAGCGATCGCTCTGCGGCCACGGCCCAATCTGCTTTTGTACCACTGCGCGCCGCGCGCCCACCTGCGCCACCATCGCGTACAACCCGCCCCGGATTGTCGTGGCCACGCCGCAGTACGCCGCATAGTCGCGGTACCACACCACGTTCGACACCACCGAGTCAAAGTACGGCAGATGCAGCGCCGTAATGTGGCCCGTGACGCGATCAACCGTCAGCCACGGGCCCGGCTGCCACACCCAACGGGGTGCCTTGTCTGTCGGCAGCGCATCGTTGATGCGCAGGGCACGCCGCACGGCAAAGGTGCGGTCGGTGATGTCGTGAACGTCGCCGGTGGTCCACTCCTTCAACCGGTCGTCCACATAAAGCGCGCGGACCCGCAGGCTCGAGGTCTCGTCAACCTTGCTGTCCGCAGTCGCGTCCGGCTCCGTATACGCGACCTTCCGCGACGGTCCCAGACTGACAATATGGACTTTAGGGGCTGCAAACAGCGGCGATACCTGCAATGCGGCGAGCCCGCAAATCAAAATCTCAGAAAATTGGCAATAGATGTGCTTACGGAAACGGGAGATGAAAAAGCTCAAGATCGGTCTCGTCTCTTGGTAAAGGCCGGTCCGCCTGATCGCCGGCCCGGCAAAGTTGTGTAGTCCAACACGGAAGACAATGAAATTTCGAGCCTTCCATGTGCAGCAAAAATCAGATGCTGCCATCCTATCCGATGCATCCCTCTCGCGGGATGCTGCGTCATTGGTGCAGACACCCATTTCATCTGGCAGGAAGAAAACGGACAGTTCAGGGAAGAAAATGCACGAGAGAGGGAAAGTCCGTACAGGGTAATGAAAAAGGTTCAAATTCTGTGGAATAGATTGTGGATTCAAGGCATCACGCGGCCACCGCAGAGTAGTATCGTGGAATGAAACTGTGCTGCCGTTGTGGCGGCGCGTCCGGCAGTACGCGGCGGGAATTAATTTTCTGAAACAGCAACGAAAGGACATGAACGAATATGTGGAAACCGAATCAGCCTGGCAGCAACACGCCCCCAACTCCCGAGCCGGTACGTCCTTCAGCCCCGGCGGCGGGTTTTGAGGCCGGCACGACGCGCCCCACCGTTGGAAGCGCCACACCCGCGGTGTCAACCGGCGAGCAGGCGACGATCGGCAAATCGCTGATCGTCAAAGGCGAGTTGTCAGGCTCCGAATCTCTGTACATCGACGGCAAGGTCGAAGGTGCCATCAACCTCCCCGGCAACCGCGTCACCGTCGGCCGCAACGGCCAGGTGGCGGCCAACATCGTCGCGCGCGAGATCGTCGTGCTCGGCAAGGTCCGGGGCAACTGCCAGGCCAGCGACCGCGTCGACATCCGCAGCGAAGGCTCGCTCACCGGCGACGTTATCGCCGCGCGCATCTCGATTGAAGATGGCGCGTTCTTCAAGGGCGGCATCGACATCCGCAAACCCGGCGGCAGTGACCTCAAGGGCGGCCCCGCAACGCCCGCAGCCGAACCGGTCGCAGCCGAAGCCTAAGCATCCACAGTCCACAACCCACAACAGCCCCGGCATTCAACCGGGGCTGTTGCCTTTCGATGAAAGCGCGGCTTCAGCCCCACGAAAAGCCAGCAAAATCAAGGGGCTTTAGAGGGTGCTGAAAAAGTCCGTTTTGCTTAAGGGCACGGCTTCAGCCGTGCCGCTAACGCTGCAAAATCAACGCGGCTTTAGCCGCTGAGGTACGCTTTCTTCCCGGCGAGATACTTTTTCATCACCCTCTTTAGCCCCGGACTTTTCCTCGCGCTCCCGAACCCGCTTCTAAAACCACCCACCCGGAAGGTTCCTGAAAACCGCAAATCCCAATGCAACCGCCAACACCGCATAAACCCCCGCAGCCGAAACCTGAGGCCACCGGAACGTCTCGCGGCGAAGATAGCGCCGATAGCAAACCCCCGCGTAGCCAATCGCCAGCGGCAACATCGACACGGTCAGCGCATTCAGCCTGAACGCCTCCGCCACATGCCCACGCAGCAACGCCGCAAGCGCCCGCATCGTTCCGCAGCCTGGACACTCGACATGAAACATCTCGTAAACCGGGCACTTCGGATAGAACCCGTACTGCCCTGGCGGAAACCGCAGCAGCACGACAACCGCGCACGCCGCAACCGCCACAGGCGCAACCGCCCGCGCAACGGCCACGGCGCGGACGCTCACTAAATCGCGCTCCTGTACGCGATCCCCTGCTTCACGGCATTAATCTCGTTCAGCTTGTACTGAAAATAGATGCCGCCGAAGAAGAACGTCATCACCGCACTCAGCCGCAACCCGAGCGGCTCTGGCCCGTTGTAATGCTGCTCCAGCGTGTCGCGCAGTACAAAGCGTGCGATCAGCCGCACAACCCATGCCGCCAGCCCAATCAGACCGCCCACAACATGCTGATGCGGCTGCTGATGGTGCGCAATCGCAATCATCACACCGAATGAACTGCCGGAGTTCACCACAATCAGCACCGTGGCGATGATGTAATACATCAACGCCTGGCTCATCGGCTCAATCCGCTTGGCCCACGCCGCCAGCACCAGGTTCCAGACCACGACGAACAGCCCGCAGGTAAAGATCCCCAGCAGCAGTTCGAGCGCCCAGTGCAGGTTCGGCGGATTCTCCGTAGCAGCTCCCGGAGCCGCTGCATACGCTGGAGGCGCAGGATAGCCCTGCACAAACGCGCCGCCAAGAAGCTGCCCCACCTGCACCCACTCCGCCCCCTCGTCACTTTTGGCAAGGTCGGTGGCAAGGATATTGCCCGAAGCAACATATCGTTGCAGGTCTTCCAGTGTGTAGGGGCCGTAGGTCTGGCCATTCCGTGTGACGTGATAGTACATTCCGCTCTCCTGTCGGCAGCGCACGGCGTATCCGCTGCAAAGACCGCAAACCCAATCTACCGCCTGACCCGGCAAACCGGAACGGTAAATCGATGAAATCACCTACGCAGGTTTCGCACAAATAGTTTCGACCAAACGCTAAAAGCGGTATTTCTATCAGGAAATAGTTTCCAGTTTCATCTCAGCCGCTGTATAAAGGCAGTTCCAGCCTATCGTTCGAGGTAACGGCAATGAAATTCTTACGCCCCATCGCGATCGCGGCAGCGGCCATGCTGACGCTCTCGGCCACAGCCCAGCAGCCTTGGCAGAAGCTGCAGATGCCAACCGCATCGCACGTCGAACGCACATGGAAGACGCCGCCATCCGAGTACGGTCCCGAGCCCTACTACGGCCTCAACGGCGCAGTCGATACCGCCGTCATCACGCGCGACCTCGACACCATGCGCCGCCTCGGCTTCCGCGCCGTCACCGTACAAGCGGGCTACGGAATGCCCTTCGCCTATCTCTCGCCCGAGTACTTCAAGTTCTTTCGCACCTTCCTCGAAGAGGCAAAGAAGCGCGACATGCGCGTCTGGATCGTAGACGACGCGGGCTACCCCAGCGGCTTCGCAGGCGGCAAATTCACCTCTGAGAAACCCAACCTGCGCATGCAGGCACTCGAAGTAGCCCAGACGATTCCGGTCGCAGCGGGAGAAACCATCGACAAACCAGTCGACCCCGCAGCCGTCGCCGTCACTGCTGTCAATCTGGACAACAACACGACGGCGTCCATTCCGGTAACAAATAACGCCATCGCATGGACAGCCCCGCAAGGCCATTGGCAGATCATGGTCATCGAGCACCAGTTCCGCACCTCGCCCACGCGCTCCGACACCAATCCCCGCCGCGTCAAAGACGCCGAGCAGTCGCTTGAAGACTACCTCGACCCCGCCGCCACCATGCAGTTCCTCGCCTTCACCCACGAGCAGTACAAAAAATACGTCGGCGACGAGTTCGGCAAGACCATCATGGGCTTTCGCGGCGACGAGCCCGACTACTCCATTCGCGGTCTGCCCTGGACGCCGAAGTTCTTCAGCACATTCGAACAGATCAAAGGCTACGACATCCGCCCCTATCTCGCGTCCTTTTTCCTGCCAAAGCTCACCGCCCGGCAGCAGCGCGCCAAAGCCGACTACTACGATGTCTTCTCCCAGATGTTCCGCGATGGCTTCTTCAAAGTGCAGGGCGACTGGTGCGCCGCCAACCATCTCGAATACCAGGTCCACCTCAATCACGAAGAGATGGAGATGGCCCTCACGCGCTCCGAAGGCGACTTCTTCCGCGACATGCGCTACGTCCAGGTCCCCGGCATCGACGCCATCTGGCACCAGATCGACCCCGACACCATCTCCGACTACCCGCGCCTCGCCTCCTCCGTCTCGCACGTCTACGGCAAACCGCGCGCCTTCACCGAGAGCTTCGCCGCCTACCGTCCCACGCCCACGCTCGACCAGGCTCGTTACATCCTCAACGAGCAGTTCGTGCGCGGCATCAACCTCGTCGAAGCGATGTACTTCCCCGCCACCAGCCGCGGCGTGCGTCCGCCGCCTGCATTCATGGCTGACCCCGGATTTCCCGCGCTGATGCAGTACACCCAGCGCATCAGCTACCTCATGTCGATGGGTCGCCCCGCCGCATCCGTCGCGCTCTATCTCCCATCCAGTTCCATGTGGATGGGAGACAAGGACTCAGACGAGGCCTTCGTCTCCACCGAGCGGATGCTCTCCGAGCGCCAGATCGACTTCGACATCGTCAGCGAAGACGCGCTCGCAAGTGGCCTCATCGCCAGCCATGGCATCTTCACCACGCTCAGCGGCAACAGCTACCGCACCGTCATCCTGCCCAACACCTCACTGCTCTCCGAAGCCGCACTCGACCGCCTCCACACCTTCGTCAAAGGCGGCGGCCGCGTACTGTTCCTGGGTCATCCACCTGCTCTGATCGCAGGCCGCACAATCCTCGACGCCCGCACAGCCACACCTGCTGACTTCTCCTGGGCAACCGTCGTTCCCGGCGAACTCTCCCCCACGCCCACTCCGCCCGCCCAGCCTCCCACTACGCCGCCCACCCCGCAGATTGTGCCCGAAGCCTTCAAACAAGCAATCGACGCTGTAGTGCCCGCGCCCGACATCACGCTCGACCAGCCCAGCACCGCGCTCCGTTCCATGCGCCGCCATCTCAAAGACGCCGATGTCTACCTCCTCTTCAACGAAAGCCCCGACACCTTCTCCCGCACCATCCTCTTCAGAACCACAGGCAAACAAGCTGAACTCTGGGACCCGCAAACGGGCGCAGTCACCGCGCTCAACTCAACCAAAGCCCAGGACGCGCGCAGACTCACCCTGTCCCTCAAGTCCTACGAAACCTGCGTGATTGTGTTTCGCTAGCAAAAATGCGCTCCGCCCAATCCTGAGCGGAGCGCACAACCACGCACTCACCTAAACCGTCTTGCCGTCCGCCGTATCCAGTACCGTATCCTTCGCCGCGCGGCTCAGCAGAATCCGCAGGTCCGTCACCTTGTTCAGCGAGAACGCCGCAGGCGTCGTCGGAGCCGTCACCGCAATAAAGTCTGCGCGCTCAACCTCCTGCAACGCAAACGAAGGCCGCGGGTCCGGGTTCATTGGTGCAACCTCAACGTGGCTCATCTCCAGATTGCGCACATGCCGGAAGAAGAACCCCTGCGCCGGCATCGGGCCAAACATCCCCGGGTCCGGATACTTCTCCACATTCTCCGGCGGAACAATGCCAACCAGGTCCGCATAGTTCCCACCCTGATGCTGGATATAGACATTCGACATCTTGATGTCCTTGATCTCATATCCAGGAATCCCGCTCAAAATCGAGCACACGCGCGACTCATTGTTATAGCTCACAAAGTTATCGACGACGATGCGCTGCATCGTCCCCACCTTCGTCGTCTCCTTAGGCCCGCGTAGTCGTGCACCTAGCCTGAAGAAGATTGGCGACTCAGAGACATCGCGCTGCGTGATGTTCGTAATGGCGATGTCCTCGCACAGCGCGCCGTCCTCGCTCTCAAGCGCAAGCCCGTGACAACCCTCGAAGACGCAGTTCGAGATGGTGATGTTCTTGAACCCGCCATTCGACTCCGTACCGCACTTGATGCGTCCGGTGCGATACACATGCGCATCGGCGGCGAACTTCTTCCACGTCCCATCGAGCACCGTGCCCAACTCGTATGTTCCCGTCACATAGCAGTTCGTAACCGTCACGTTCTCCGTCGCACGCGGATAGCCCAGCGCATAACTCGACTTCGGGCAGATGCCATCATCCCACGGTGAGTTCACCGTGCAGTTCGACACCCGCACATTCTTGCAGCAGTCGATGTCCATCCCGTCGCGGTCGGTGTCGATCTTCAGGTTGTCGATCGTCAGGTTATCGACGCCCGTCAGCAGTAGACCAAAGTGCCCGCCCTTCAGGATCGAGAAGTCGCGGAAGATCACGTTGCGGCAGTTCTTAAGTGCAATGGCCTTGTTGCCCACACCCGGCTGCTCTGCCTGATACATCGGATAGTTGCCCCGGCTGCGCGGACGAAACGCCCGGGCAGGCGCACCGGCAGGGCGCGGCGGTGGCGGAGGCGCTCCCGGAGGACGCCCCGGCCCGGCGCCAAAGCTCAGCCCCTTGCCATAAATCAGACCCGGCCCCGAAATGCTGACATCGTGAATGTCCTCGCCCCAGATGAGTGAGTTGTGCCAATGGTTATGACCGTAGTCCTGATACGCATCCCATGCCGTATTCGGCTCCGCCGCATCGTAGGTGCCGCCGTTGTAGCCAGTCGTCTGTCCGGGCAGCGGAGAGTCCGCAGCCAGCAGCGTCGCACCCTGCGAGAGATATAAATCAACATTGCTCTTCAGCCGCACCGAAAACGAGAGCCACGTTCCAGCAGGAAAGAGTACCGTGCCGCCTCCCGCTGCCGCCGCCGCCTCAATCGCCTTGTTAATCGCGGGACTGTCCACAGTCTTGCCGTCGCCAACTGCACCGAAGGCGCGAATGTCGAAGATGTCCGGCGTCGTCTTGATAGAGGATTTCGTGGCGGCATAAGCCGAAGGCACGGACGTGGCTGCAACCGCAGCCAGCCCCATGCCGCTCAACTTCAGAAGTTCGCGGCGTCGAGAATTGAAGGTGTCCATAGGCTGGCCATCCTATCAGACCGAATGTGCGTATTGGAAGAATTTATATCTGAGAAATAGCGCCATTTGGCTAACCCACAAGAAATGCAGGTGCCCATCCTTCGCACTTTTGCGAAGGGGAGCACAAAGCATAACCCGCCGTGTTGCAGCCGCCACAGCACTCACAATTTCGGCAAACTGTTGACGTCCCACCCGCCGCCCAGAGCCTTGATCAGTAACACACTCGCATCCATCCGCCTGCGCATAATGTCGATGTCGTTCCGCTCGTTGGTCAGCGCGGTCGTCTGCGCGGTCACGACCTCCAGATACGTATCGATGCCGCCAACATACCGATTGTTGAAGATCTGCTGTGCGCCCTGCGCAGCCTGCGTAGCCTGGCGTTGATGCTCGGCCTCCTGCTCCAGAATCCGCAAAGCAGCAAGGTTGTCCTCCACCTGCTGAAACGCCGTCAGCGTCGTTTGCCGGTAGTTGGCGACCGCTTCGTCATAACTCGCGCCCGCGCCCTCCGCAACTGCACGCCGCCGTCCCGCGTCGAAGAGGGTCTGGGACAACGTCGGCCCCACCGCCCACATGTAGCTTGCGGTGTGGAAGAGATTCAGCAGGCTCGTCCCCTCAAACCCTGCCGCCGCGCTCAATGAAGCCGTGGGAAAGAACGCCGCGCGCGCAATGCCCACGTGGTCGTTCGCCTCGGCCACGCGCCGTTCCGCCGCAGCAATGTCCGGCCGCCGCTCCAGCAGGTCTGAAGGCAGCCCCGGCGGAATTGCAGGCGGGTCCGTATGAAGCGGCGCGGCAGGCAGCGTGAACTTCGCCGGCGGTTGTCCGGTCAACACTGCAATCGCGTGCTCGAACTGCGCCCGCCGCAACGTAATATCGCGCGCCTCCACTCGCGCCGCCTCAAGCTGCGTCTTCGCCTGGTCCACGTCCGAACGCGGAGAGACGCCGCCCTCAAAACGATTATTCGTAATCCGATACGCCTCTTCATAGTCATGCACGGTGTCGTTCAGCAGCTTCTCCTGCGCGTCTGCGCTGCGCGCCTCGAAGTAGTCAATCGCAAGCTCAGCCTGCAAGCTCAGCAATGCCGTCTGCATGTCGGCAGCACTGGCCTGCGCTTCTTCACGCGCCGCACTCACACCGCGCCGCACCCGCCCCCAAAGATCAATCTCGTAGTTCAGATCAAACGGAAGCTGGATGTCACCCACGCCGTTGTTTGCATTCGCTGTATTGAAGTAAGGCCGGCTCGCAGAATCGCGCAGTCCGCCCGCAAACGGCGTCACGCCGAGCGTCGGCGAAAGCCCTGCGCGGTTGAACGGGACCAGAGCCCGCGCCTCGCGGAACCGTGCTTCGGCCGCTTTCAGGTCCTGGTTCTGCTGCGCAATCAGCGGCTCAAGTTCATTCAGTCCCGAGTCATTGAAGATCGTCCACCATGCGCCGCGTGCAGCCGCATCCGCGGGCATCGCAGCCTGCCAACCCGAGCCTTGCCCGGAACTCGACGGAGCAGCTTCCTTATAGGTTGGGGCCATCGGCACCGACGGCTTCACATACTTCGGCCCGACCATGCAACCGGTCAGCAGCAACGCAGCGCTTGCAGCGCCAAAGACAGCGCGGCTCATTCCGCACTCGCTTTCTGCGCTGCCTTCGCCCCGGTGCGATTCGCAATCCGCACCTCCTGGCCCTCCGCCAGCGAGTCCGACGGATCCAGAATCACCGCATCCGCCGTGGTCAGCCCCGACGCAATCTCCACCGTCGCGCCCGCGTCCTTGCCAATCGTCACCGGCGCAAGATGCACGCGCCCGTTCCGCACCACGCCCACACGCAGCCCTTCCGAGCGAAACAGCAGCGTATTGGCCGGAAGCATCAACCGCGCATCCTGTTGCGGCACTTTGAAATGAACGAAAACATAAGCTCCCGGCAGCAGCTTGCCGTCAGGGTTGGCGACATCCACCTCGACGTTCAGCGTGCGCGACGCCGGATCTATCGCATTCGAGTTACGCGCAATCGTCCCCGCAAACGTCTGCCCCGGATACTCATCAAGCGTCAGCGTGGCCTTCGCACCATCCTTGATCGCAGGCGCATACGCCTCCGGCACTGGAACATATACGCGCAGCCGCCCAATCGCCGCCAGATGAAATAGCTCCTTCGGCGTCGTGTTCTCACCGCCCGCAATCAGCGCGCCGATGTCGGTATTGCGCGCCGTCACAATACCGTCAAACGGGGCGTACACCTTCTCGAACGACTGTAGCTTCTCCAGCCTGCGCACGTTCGCCATCGAAGCATCCACCGCCGCCTGCTTCGCAGCCGCATCGCTCACTGCAACGTCCGTCTCCTGCTTCGAAACCGAGTTCGTCTTCAGCAAATTCTGATAACGCATCGAAGTCGTCTTTGCAAGATTCAGATTCGCCTCTGCGCTCTTCAAATCCGCCTGTGCCACCTGCAACTGCTGGTCAACCTCCGGCGTCTCAATCACCGCCATCAGCTGTCCCTTGCGCACATGCGCACCAATGTCGAAATACCACTGCTTCAAATACCCGTTCGTGCGCGAATAGATCGGCGTATCCGTAAACGCCTGTGTGTTGCCCGGCAACGCAATCTCCGAAGAGAGCGTCGAAATCGTGGGATACACCACATTCACCGAAGGAATCGCCGAATCCTCTGTCTGCCTCGCCAGCGCCTCTTCCGCAACTCCGCGCGAACGGATCCCCGCGACCACAACCACCAGCAGCACAATCGCAACCACCGCAATCCCAACCCACGCGCCGCGCGACAATCCGCGCTCGCCCGGCCCAGGCACATGCGGAGCGCGCCGCTGTTCACCGGAAGGCATCGTCATCTCGGTATTCATCTCCTCATCGCTCATCGCTCTCTCACGCCCCCGCCAAGCTCTCGTCGTGTTCATCAAACGCCTCGACCGCCGGTCCCTTCTCCATCTTCGAGTTCCGATGCAGGAAGCTGAAGACCGCCGGCACAAACGTCAGCGTCGCCACCGTGGCAACCAGCAGGCCGCCAATCACTGCGCGCCCCAGCGGAGCATTCTGTTCGCCGCCCTCGCCTGCCCCCAGCGCCATCGGCACCATGCCGATAATCATCGCCAGTGCCGTCATCACCACCGGCCTGAAGCGTGTCACTCCAGCTTCCAGCGCAGCCAACGCCGCATCCCCGTGGTGCAGCAACCGCTCCTTGGCGAACGACACCACCAGAATGCTGTTCGCCGTGGCCACGCCCATGCACATAATCGAGCCCATCAGCGCAGGCACGCTGAGTGTCGTATGCGTGGCAAACAGAAACAGCACAATGCCCGCCAGTGCGCCAGGCAGCGCCGTAATGATGATGAACGGATCGAGCCACGACTGGAAGTTCACCACAATCAGCAGGTACACCAGCACAATCGCAAACCCAAGCCCCGCGATCAGTCCGAAGTAGGAGTGCTTCATCGTCTCCACCTGCCCGCGTATCCGCACAAACGTGCCGCGCGGAAGCTCCTTCTCGTGCGCTGCTACGATCTTGTCAATCTGCCTGCTCACCGCGCCCAGGTCGCGTCCCTGCACGTTGCCATAGATGTCCAGCACGCGGCGAATATTGTAGTGCGAGACCACCGGCATCTCCGTGCCCCGCGAGATGCTCGCCACATCCGCCAGAATCTCCGGCCGCTTCGCCGTCGCCGACGAGATGGGAATATTCTCCAGATCATTCAGCGATTGAATATCGTACTGCGGAGCCTCTGCCAGCATGTTGTAGTTCACGCCGTTCTTCGGATTCAGAAAGAACATCGGAGCCGTCTGTCCGCTGCCGCTCAAAATATTCAGCAGACTCCCGCCGATGTCCCGGAACGTATATCCGCCCTGCGCCGCCTTCGTGCGGTCCACCTTGATGTTCAGCACCGGATAATCATCCGGCTGCTGAATCCGCAGGTCCACCAGCCCCGGCACCTGCCGCATATCGGCGAGCACCTTATTCGCCACCACGCGATTCCACGCAATATCCGAGCCCTCGAACTGCACATCAATCGGTGACGGCAGCCCGAAGTTCAGAATCTGCGACACAATATCCGACGGCAGAAAATAAAACGTCACACCGGGAAACTCGCGCGGCAGCGTCTCACGCAGCTTCTCAACATACTCGTCGGTCGGGCGATGATCGTGCTTCAGCGAAACCATAATGTCCGCATCGCCCGCGCCAATCAGCCCCGAAGTCGAATGCTGGAAGTTCAATGGGCTATACGGCAACCCAATGTTATCGAGGATGTTGTCCATCTGGTTCGTCGGCACGATCTTGCGAATGCTCTGCTCCACCAGGTCGCATAGCTGCGTCGTCTCCTCAATCCTCGTACCGCTCTTCGCCCGCAGATGCAGAATGAATGAGCCGTTGTCCGAGCTGGGAAAGAAGTTCTGCCCCAGGTATGGAGCCAGCAGAAACGTCGCCCCGCACAGCACAAGAAACACCGGAATAAACACAGCCCGCGCGCCCACCAGTTTGCCCAGCAGTTCCTGATAGCCGCCGCGCACCCGCTCGAATCCACGCTCAAACGCGCGCTGCACCTGCGCAAAGATATTCCGCGAAGCCACCGCCCGCCCGTCATGCACCTTCAGCAGATACATCGCCATCGTCGGTACCAGCGTCCGCGAAAGAACATACGAGGCCAGCATCGCAAACACCACCGCCTCGGCCAGCGGAACAAACAGATACCGCGACACGCCGCTCAGAAAGAACATCGGCAGAAACACAATGCAGATGCACAGCGTCGAAACCAGTGCCGGCACCGCAATCTGCGCCGCGCCCTCCAGAATCGCGCCATGCAGGTCGCGCCCTTCCTCCAGATAACGCTCGATGTTTTCAATCGTCACCGTCGCATCATCCACCAGGATGCCCACCGCCAGCGCCAGCCCGCCCAGCGTCATAATGTTGATCGTCTGGCCAATCAATCCCAACACAATGATTGACGCCAGAATCGACAGCGGAATCGAGACCGCGATAATCATCGTGCTGCGCCAGCTTCCCAGAAACAGCAGGATCATCAGCCCAGTCAGCACCGCCGCAATCACCGCCTCGCGGATCACGCCCTCAATCGACGCGCGCACAAAGATCGACTGGTCGCCGATCGTCTTGATCGTCAACTCCGGCGGCACAATCGTCCTGATACGCGGCAGCAGCGCCTTCACCCCGCTGACCACGCTCAGCGTCGAAGCCTTGCCCGACTTCAAAATGCTGATCAGCACACCGCGATGTCCATCCTGCCGCACCACGTTCGTCTGCGGAATGCTGCCGTCGCTCACCGTCGCCACGTCGTGAACATAGATCGTCGCGCCGTTCACCTGCTTCACCGGCAGGTTGCTGATGCCCTCAATCGTCACCGGCGTCGAGTTCACGCGCACGTCGTACTCGTTCATGCCGATCTTCGCCGTGCCCGCAGGCTGAATCACATTCTGCGCCGCCATCGCGTTCAGCACATCCAGTGGCGAAAGCCCCTTTGCCTGCAACAGCCGCGGGTCCAGGTTCAGAATCACCGACCGCTGCTTGCCGCCATACACATTCGGCACCACCGCGCCCGGCACCGTCACCAGTTGCGGCCGAATGAAGTTCAGCCCATAGTCATTCAGTTGCTGTTCTGAAAGTCCCTTGCCGCTCAGCCCCAGTTGCAGAATCGGCACGCTCGACGCGCTGAAGTCGATGATCTCCGGAGGCTCAATGCCCGGCGGCAAGTTTTTCAGCATGAACTGCGACACGCTCGACACCTGCGCATTTGCCGTGTCCAGGCTCGCTCCCGGCTGCAGGTAGATCTTCACCACCACTTGCCCGGCCACCGTGGTGGACTCGATGTGCTCGATGTTGTCCACCAGCGTCGTCAGCGCCTTCTCGTAAGGCGTCGTCAGCCGGCCTTCCAACTCTTCAGGATTAAGCCCCTTGTAACTCCACGCGCAGGAAATAACAGGAATATTGATGTCTGGGAAAATGTCCGTCGGCGTGCGCAGAATGACCACCGGCGCGCCAATCAAAATCAGGATCGCCAGCACGATAAACGTATAGGGCCGGGTCAGGGCCAGCTTTACAATCCACATTCCGGCAGACCTCGCACGCTTCGGGAAGGGGCTTCTCTTTCAGGGTATGCCAGAGGAAGGCCGCCCCCGCATTCAACCAATACAAACACTGTTTCACCTAGTTTAATCCATAGATGCACCTATATCTGAAAACCGACCAACCATATCGATAACCGAACTCCGTTCGATCAACGGTCATGCTGAGCGCGGCAGCCTGCCTGAGCGAAGTCGAATGGGAAGAATCCCTGTATTTCTTTTCTGCGCCGATACATTCCGTGACCATCCGATACTTAATCAGAGCTTCCTTAGCCGCAAAGCAAAGCGGCCCGCCCGCTGCGCAAAACCACGCAACCGGCAGGCCGCCAGGCGCCACACGTTACTGGTCCGCCTCAACATCAATCGTGATCTGCACCTCGTCGCCAAGCATCGCCCCCGGGTACTTCGGCGCAAAGTGGAAATCACTCCGCTTCACCGTCCCCGTAGCCGAAAGCCCAATGACCATCTTGCCGCCCATCCCCTTCTGCGGAGCGGTCGGCCCGTCCACTTCCAGTGTCACAGGCTTCGTCACCCCTGCCAGGGTCAACTCACCCGTCACCTGCAACTTGCTGTTCACGCGGCTCACCGAAGTCGATTTAAACGTCATCGTCGGATACTTCTCCACGTTGAAGAAATTAGCCGACTTCAAATCCTTGTCGCGCATCCCGTTATTCGTCGTCACCGTCGAGGTGTCAATCGTCGCATTCACGCTCGACTTGCTCACATCGTTGGCATCCCACACAATCGTACCGGTCACGCCGCCAATCGAGCCGCGCACCGTGCTGACGCCCATGTGCTGTATCCTGAAGTCCGTCTGCGCGTGGTTCGTATCAATCGTCCACGTCGTGGATTGGGCAAACGCACCCATTCCCGTCAAAAGCAGCCCCGCAAAAACACTTGTCATCAAACGACGGTTCATCATCTTCTTCTTCCCTTTCAAATTTGCAATTCAGTTTTCTTCTCCACTGTCACAACCGATCGAGTGCCCCATCCTTCGCGCTTTTGCAAAGGATGAGAACGTACCCTCTCACCCGTTCTTACGCCAGATCAAACAAAAGCACCTCGCTGTTGGACGCGCCAACCGCCGACACATTTAGCTCCTGCTCATCGTCCACGGCAACCGCATCGCCTGCACTCAGCGACTTCCCATTCGCCGTCACCTCGCCGCGAATCACCTGTAGCCACGCATGGCGCTTGCTACCCAGCGGATAGGTCAGCGTCTTACCCGGCGTCAGCTCCGCCACCGAAACCTTCACGTCCTGATGAATCGTCGCCGCGCCTGCAACAGGCTCGCGCGCCGCCAGAACCTTGAAGCGGTCCAGCTTCTCCTCCGGCTCGAACTTGTACTGCTCATACGCGGGAGTCAGCCCACGGGTCTCCGGCATAATCCATATCTGTAGCAGGTGCACCGGCTCCGTCTCCGAAGGATTGAACTCGCTATGCACCACTCCGGTCCCGGCCGACATCTTCTGGATCTCGTTCGCTCCCAACTCTTCCGTGTGGCCCATACTGTCCTTGTGCGCCAGCCTGCCGCTCAGCACATAGGTCAGGATCTCCATATCGCGGTGCGGATGCGCACCGAACCCGCGCCCCTCGGCAACCCAGTCCTCATTAATCACGCGCAGCGAGCGATAGCCCATGTGCGCCGGATCGTAATAGTCGGCGAACGAAAACGAGTGGTACGAATTCAGCCACCCATGATCTGCATGTCCTCTCTCATTACTCTTGCGAATCGTCAGCATACTTCTCCTTCCACGCGCCCTTGGCGGCGAACCCAATCTTCTTCAACCCGTCATAAAGCCTTCGACGCTCGTCACCGGAAAGCCCTTCCACAAGAAAGTCGAGGTCTTTCGCATGCGCGGCATAAATCGTGCCGATCAACTCCCCCCCCGAAACCGTCAGGTCCACATACCGCACTCGCCTGTCCGTGTCACAGGTCTTGCGAGCAACCAGCCCGCGCTTCTCCAGCCGGTCAATCGCCGAGGTCATCGACGCGCTCGCCAGCAGCACCTTCTCGCCAATCGCCGAGATCGTCTGCGGCCCCTTGTGCAGCAGCACCTCCAGCACGGCGAAGTCGCTCAGCCCCAACCCTTGCTCCGCCAGCCGCCCTTCGATGTAGCCCACAATCGA
>NZ_DASUBE010000013.1:0-83729 GCF_035763405.1 Edaphobacter sp. | reverse complement strand
TCAGAACCATAGGCGCACGCTCCGAACAAGCTCTCCACAATGCTATCGCCCAACTACTCCCCACCATCACCGCCAAAGACGCAAACGCTTGGTTCAGACTCCCCTTCGCACCGCTACAGTAAAAGGTAATATGCTCTAAAGTTATCTTATTGACAATAAGAATTTTACTGGCAGACTCGGCGGACTAAAAATCCGCCGAGGGCAACCTCGTTGGGGTTCGCCCCCCTCCCGGCACCAAGAAAACAAACGATTCAGATCGACTCCATGCGGCGATTCGTTTGGAAACATGACGGATGGGAACTGACTGTGGAGCCAATTCCGAAGTCCATCAAGAGACGTGGTTCGAAGGATGTACGTGCAATCGGAATAACGCTGCCCGAGATCCTCACGCTGTCTTTGCACGACGATGTACGGAAAGCCGTCGAATTGAAAAATCGCTCCAGTGAAACTAGGATGCGGAACGATGAGAGCCCGGTAAAGTGCCCCGCTTGTTGACTACAGCGAGGCACTTTGCCAATTTGACCGGAACTTTGGGACCATTCAACTTCGCTCTAGAAGGCCACTTTGAACGACCCCTGGAAGATTCTGGCGCCGATGCTTGTTCCAGATATCTGGCCGAAGTTGCCGGACGAGGGATTGCTTGCACTCGGGTTGCTGAACGAAGGATGGTTGAGGACGTTGAAGGCTTCAAGGCGGAACACCAACGATACCTTCTCCCTGATAGGGAAGATGCGTGAGATCTGAGAATCAAATTGGAAGGTCATGGGGCCGCTTACGACATTCCTGCCCAGATTTCCGTAGGTGCCGGGGACGGTGTTGAGTGTGAAGCCAGCCTGGTTGAGATAGCCACGATTTGCCTCACCGGGTCCAGAACGCATCTTAACCCATTTGACGGCTGGGGTTCCGGGAACGCGGTTGGGGCGGTCGTTGCCGATGGCTGTGAGAGATTCGTCGGAGCCCTGGGTAATGTTGAACGGCGCGCCACTCAAGATATGGAAAAGTGGCGCCAGTTCCCAGTCGTTGGCGATCAGCTTCGCAATGCCGTGCAATGGGAACGAGCTCTTGGCAACTATCGCCGTGTTGAAGATACGCTCATAGTCAGAGCCGCATCGTCCGTAATCCATGTGAAGGTTGTATGGATTCTCCTCTGTAACGCCACCGACGTCACCACTGGCATCGGCGATATTCAGACACTTAGACCAGGTGAAGTTTGACATCATGCTGAAGGTGGAAGAGAGGCGGTGCTGAAGTGAAACCACTACACCGTTGTAGTTAGCCCAGGCAAGGTTGTTGACGAGATAGGAACCACTGCCACCAAGAATTTGGTTGCCCTGGCTCGGATTGGCTTCAGTCAGAGCAAAGCGTGCCTGCTGGTTCTTGGTGGTGGAGCAGGGGGTTCCCACCGCGCCCGGCGTGCCGGCCGCATGCGCAGCAGGACCGGTTGTGACGACGCCGCCGCAGCCCGTCCCGCCGGGTCCCCAAACTCCCGGAGTATAGATGGCGGGAGAAATCGGAGTGCCGATGGGCATGTTCGAGGTCTTGCTCCCGATGTAGTCAATCTGTGCCTGCCAGCCGCGCGAGAACAAGTGTTGAATGCTGAATGTCCATTGCAGCGAGTCGGCGACGTGGAACTTGGTTGGCAGAAACGTCCACGACGATTGCGCCGGGAATACAGCCTGAGCCGGCGTTGGAATAATCGGTTGAGGATATGGACTTATGTTGGTTCCTCCGACCTGCGAGCATCCGACACCGACTCCACCGACAAGCCATGGCGTACTGAAACAGAGCTGCGCACCTGTGTTGGGGCTGCTAGCGGTGTCGAACGGAGCATTGATATTCATGTGCGCCGCCGTGAAGAGGTTGGCTGCATCATAGGCCACCTGAAGGCCTCCACGGACGACCGTGTTGCCATCGCCGAACGGATCCCAAGAGGCTCCGAAGTTGGGATTGAACTGCCAGGGCGAGGCTTTTGTGTAGGCTCTGGACACGCCTGGGTCGCCATAATAAAACACGCCGGCAGGAGCGTTCGGAAAAACGGAGCTGACTTTGTTGGCCTGGAAGGACGCCGCATCGAAGTTCGCCCCGCGGTTAATCTTTTCGACGGGCATGAATTCCGGAGCCCAACGAATGCCAGCTACGAGCGTGAGCCTCTTGCTCGCGTGATAAGTCTCTTGGACGTAAAGGCTTGGGAACGGCGCACTCAGGAAGATTTGCTGCTGCTTGCTTTGTGCGAAGCCGCTCATCGATCCCATGAGGAAGTCGAGATTGGAATCGCCGAGAATATTTCCACCGCTTGGTCCGCTTCCACTGTACTGGCCGTTGAAGGTAAAAACGCCATTTGATTCGTAGGCCTGGATCTGGTTGAACTGGGCTCGGACGTATTCCCCGCCGAAGACTAACTGGTGCTTGCCATTGATATAGGTCACATCGTCAGAAATCCCTTCGCTGTTGACATTGAAGTGTCCTGGTGCACAGGTACCGCAGTAGGCGCTCCAGGCGTGATTCTTTCCGGCGGTTGAAACGCTAATCTGTAGGCCGGTTGGCTCGGTGGTACTTATGTCGACTCCGATATTGTTGGCGTTGATGCCAGGGGCGGATTGGCGAAGGTCGACACGTTTGCTCCCTGAGATATGCAGAGAATTGACGAGGCGCGGGCTGATAATCCAGTTTTCGCCGATCGTGGCGGTTTGCACGCGCTCGTAGTTGCCGGGTGCCAGATAGGTGATGAGGATGTTTGTCGGCGAGTAGAACGAAGGTGCCTGATAGCCATCGATCAGGTAGCGGGCATAGAGGTTGTGTTTCTGGTTAATGTTGTAGTCAACCCTGGTGACAAACTGGTTGTCGAATACCTGGGAAGGGACGGCGAAGGAGACGCGTCCGCAATTGGCTGTGTCTACGGCCGGGTTGATTTTTGGTAAATATTTGTACAGCGCGAGGGCCTGCGCATTGTAAGACGGGGCGGTTGCGTATTTGTTGCCGGGGATTGCGGCGCCGGTAATGGGGTCATAGAGTTGCTGCGGTGCACCGCACGTGTTGGCAGGCGAACCTGGCGGCGGATCGGTGATGGACCAGTCTCCAGCGAGATTTGCTGCGGTGGGGATATACATGCTGACATTGGACGTCGCCTGCTTGGCCACGGTACGTTGATAGCCAGCGAATGCGAACAGCTTGTCTTTGAGGATGGGGCCGCCGAAGGTTCCGCCGAACTGGTTCTGATGGAGCGTGTCCTTCGACGTAGCAAAGAAGTTGGTTGCGTTGATGTAGTTGTTACGAATGAACTCAAAAGCAGATCCGTGGTAGGCGTTGGTTCCGGAGCGGGTGATCACGTTGACAAGCCCACCGGAGTGCTGGCTGCCGCTTTGCGCTCCGAGGACGGTGGACTCGACGCTGAACTGGCTGACTGCGTCGGGGAAGGGAAAGGGCAGATTACCGTTGCCCATATAGTCATTGTTGTCGCCCCCGTCGAGCTTCCATTCGGTGGTGTTACCCATGCCACCGGCGACTGAGACGGCGACGGTCTGGTAAGAGTACTTGCTGCCCGTGAAGTCGCCCGAAGGCGCGGGGCTGGAACCGCCGGAGAGGGTGATGAGCGCGGTCATCTGGCGGCCATTGAGGGGCATCTCCGTCATGGTCTGATGGTCAATGGTCTGCTTGAAACTGCTGTCCTCAGTCTGGAGGGCAAGACCGCTGGCCTGGACTTCGATGTGCTGGTCGGTGCGGCCGACAGTCATCGTGACGTTGATGGAGATGCTGCTGCCGACCTCAAGCACAATGCCAGTTCTGGAATAGGTTTGAAATCCGGGGGCGGAGACCTTGAGGTTGTATGTGGCGACAGGAATGTTAGGGAACAGATAGGTGCCTGCACTGTCGGTGACCGAGGTCCGAGTCTGCTGCATCGCGGTATTAGTTAGGGTAACAGTGGCATTCGCTACAAGAGCTCCGGTCGCATCGACTACTGTGCCTTGAATCTGAGCGAGTCCGGTCACCTGCCCATGTGCGGCAGAAGCGACCAAGGCTAGCAGGGCAAGAAAACAGACATGCATCATTGAGCGTGTCCCGCGGGAGGACAACCGTCCCAAGATGCGGCTGAAAGAGCGATTGTGCAAAATGCAGAACCTGAGACGTTGCAGGAATTCCATGAAAAGCCTCCGTAAATGCCAAGTTCATCTTGTGATCGACTCTAGCGCCAGCCACTTCAGCCTGGGAGGCGACACGATTTGCAATCCCTATATCTTATGCGTTATCGTACACGCATTGGAGCACGATGAATAGTATTATCCAGGCTGAAAGCAAGTCAAGACCTATTTCTGGAGACATGCAGATGGAGACCTCATATCTCGGCCAACCAAGGCTATTTGTCAGAAAAGGCAGACCGAACGTGCAACTCCATTTTCCGGAATAGGTTCTATATGCGCTAACTTAAAGCTTCTTTCCGAAGTCAGCAGCCCGAAGTTTCCTTCTCCTTTCCGGGCTTCGGCCATCCCGTACAATCGAACTTCCAGGTATTCAGCATGAAACGGTCCAGCATAAAAGACATCGCTCAGGCGTTGGGCATCTCAATTGGAACCGTGGATCGTGCGTTGCACGGGCGATCAAGAATCAGTCCTGAAACACGCGATCGGGTGCTCAAAAAGGTCGAGCAACTTGGATATCGACCAAATGTTGTGGCCCGTTCTCTCAAACTCAGCCGTACGCTGAGCATTGGTGTCTACTCTCCTCGTCACGCAGCCTCGTTCTTCGATCCCTTGCGTGCCGGTGTTCGTGCTGCAGCATCGGCAGTAAGTGGCGTAAATCTCGAGCTGATATTCAGGACGTTTGCCAGACTCGATGATGGAGGCATGGAGCTACTCGCTGCCGATACCGACAAGAAATTCGATGGCATTCTCATCACTCCTGGCAACCCGGCTCTTACAGAACCTGAACTCCGGAGATTGGCACGCAAAGGGGTTCCGGTTATTTGCATTGCAGATGACTCCCCAAAGAGCGGACGCTTGGCCTGCGTTACCACTGATGCGTACACGAGTGGCGCAATCGCTGCGGAACTCTTTGCTCGCATTATTCAGGGCAGCGGCGAATTGGCAGCCTTTACAGGAACGTTGGCAATTCTGGATCATGCCGAGAAACTTCGTGGCTTTCGAGACGGTCTGGCCACACTCGCTCCAAACCTCACGTTGCTTCCAGTCAATGAAACTCATGGAAAGCCTAGAGATGCATATCTACTGGCCAAGAAGCTGCTTACGAGCACGTCGCTTCCGCGAGGAGTCTATATCAGCACGGACAACAGCCTCCCGGTACTACGAGCGCTCGAAGAAAGACGCCTGCTCGGGGAGATACAGGTCATCACCACGGGCATATTCCCAGAGATTGTTCCTTACATCCAGTCTGGGAAGGTTCTGGCCACGCTCTACCAGAGACCTTTTATCCAAGGCAAAGCAGCGCTCGACCTTCTCGTCGACTATTTGGTGGATGGCGTAATGCCCAAGGTATTGACCCGCTTAGCTCCGCATATTGTTCTGCGAAGCAATCTTGCATTGTTCACCAACGATGATGCCTAACCAACTCTAGTTATGGGTTGGCAGAGTGTCCCGTAAACATCTGTCGACGGCAAGTCCGAATAGGCTACACCACAGCAAACGGAGACATAACCACAAGCCCCAATTGTGATGAGGTCCCCGAATAGGGAGCTGACCCTATGCAGCGTTTATCACGGATCCGTTGGAGAATCTTTAGTCACACTCAAGCGGCAATAGTACTGGCGGCCCCATGGGGCGCTTGCAGGGTTACTGAGAAGCCTTCACGAGCAAGTGCATTCTTGGTTAGAACCAAACAAATCAAAGAGGCCGCGAACCTGCGGCCTCTTCTTTTTCGCGCTCATCGTGCGGCAGGGAGAAACCCATTCGGTTTCTCCCTGCACCCATTTCCGATCGTCTTCGGCCGGCTCGCCGGGCCGCATGGCAGGAGTCAAGTTCCGAGGTTGTTACGAAACTCAGTTGTATCGAAAACGGAGTTCCTGGTCAGCCGATGGTGAAGCCAGGTTGCCAGTACGCTGGATCCTTCCCATCCAGAGCGGAATCCCATGGCCAGAGCTAGCCGATGGTGACAGCGGGATATGCTTCGATGTACTCCTCACCGTTGCAACCCTGGTAGGCGACAGTGCGCGCCTCAAGATCAACGTCGTAGCGAACGACTCCGGCCCGCCACGAAGCATCGAGGAACTCTGGGAAGGTGCTTTCTCCGGCCTGATCAACACGGAGTGCCTGAATCAGGGCGGCTTCATCGAACGCGGGAACGTCGGCGACTCCCTCAACAAGAGGCTTGCCTTGCATTACGACAGGGCCGTCTTGCGTCAGAAAGACACTCTGACATCCCGGGAGCGACCATACGTTGCGTGTCACGCCTGTCTGTCTCATCACTTCAGCCAAATACGGGAAGCCGCCAACACGGGGGCGAATCTTCTCGGCTCGTTCCAGAGCCTCCATCAAGTTCTCAATTGCTTTGCTCATGACATTTCTCCTCAATCGGTTGGTGCACCATGGATGCGATTATGTTCCGCAAGCTTGATAAGCAGGTCGCGGAGTATCTTCTTCTCCCGTGTATTCAGGCACTCGAAGAAGGATTCGTCGTTCTGGTCTGCGATTTTGGCGAGAACAGGGAGGCTCCTGAATCCCGCGCGTGTGAGGGAAAGTACACGGAATCTGCTGTCCCCCTCTTTTCCTTCTGTTTGAATCCATCCTTTCGCTTCGAGCTTATCGACGATCTTGGACACTGCTCCGCGCGTCAGTCCCACCGTCGCAGCCAACTCACCTGGCGCAGCTCGATCTCGCTTGGAAAGCTCGCGCAGCAGCACCCATTCCGCAACAGACGTTTGCTTAGCCTGTAGAGCGCGAGAGAATCCTCCGGAGACTGCGTTAGAGACCCGTCGCAGCCAGTACCCGAGATGGCTCTCCAGGTCTGATAGGTGCTGCGCAGGTGTGGCAGTAGTTTCCATAGAAACCATGGTACTTTCCACGGAAACTTTATGTCAAGATAAATCTGGCTATTCAGACGATACTTGCGTCGGATAGCTTTTACCGTTGGTCGGATAGCAGATCGGGCAATGGTTCCAACAGGGGATGTCATCGTCTATGGCTTATATCCAAGGTGAAGGTCGCAATCAGGGGACGCTCTTCCCGGCAGTTCTGGATGATCTTGTTCCTGCCGATCATATGTGTCGCGTGGTTGACGCTTTCGTCGGCCAACTCGATATGGACAAGCTTGGCTTTGAGCGGGCGCAACCGGCCGAGACAGGCAGGCCGGGTTACGACCCGCGCTCTCTGCTGAAGCTGTACCTCTATGGCTACCTGAATCAAATCCGCTCTTCGAGGCGCTTAGGGACAGAGTGCCGTCGCAGCGTGGAAGTCATGTGGCTGTTGGAGCGGCTGTATCCCGACTACAAATCCATCGCGGAGTTCCGTCGCATGCATCATCGCACATAATGTCGTGCTGGACGCAACAGACAACAGAAGTCTGGAGGCGATGGCGGATGCGGCAAAAGCTGTCCTCGGCAAAGAGAGCTTCAACGCCCCCTTCCCGGCACCAACATCACAACTTAATTGAAGGGCAGCAACGGCGAGGTACGCAGCGGCGGGTTTTCGATGATGCGTGCAGTGAGCACGACTCCGCTGCGGTTGTCGTGCAGCGTGATGGGAAAGGCGAGAACGCTCCAGGTCAGGTTCTGCTCCTCGGGCCGCGGTTGGCTCAGCAGGCCACGACGGGTACGGTCAATGTAGGTCTCGCGCGTGAGCGTCACGGTCTGGAGCACGTCGCGCCAGTCGCGCATCAGGGTCGGCATCTCATCGAAGACCGAGCGCCCGGGAAACCAGTCGCGCGGCTTTCCGAGATACTCCGCCACCGAGTCATTGCAGTACTGCCAGACACCGCGGTCATCGAAGATCTGCACCAGAACATCCGAGCCGATGGCCATCGAGATGCGCGAGTAGAAGAAGTCGCGCGCGTCGACAACGACCGGAGAGCCGCGACGCTTTGCCTCAAGCGAGCTGAGCGCACCCAACAGGTCTTCGACCGAGCTGTAGCCTTTGAGCAGGTGCATGTCCTCCACGCCGCCGAAGTAGCGGTCAAGCGTAGCCGAGAGGATGATGATGGGCACATGTGGACGACGGCGTCGCAGCAGGTTGGCCACCTCGGTGCCGAACTGTCCTGCACCCAGATGGTAGTCGAGCACGGCGATGTCGATGTCGTTGAACAGCTCCGTAGCCTCTTCGATGGTCGAGGCAGGGATGCACTCATAGCCGTGCTGGCGCAGGATGGCGGTGCGGAGGTGCAGGTTGGCCGGTTCGTCGTCGAGCAGAAGCACACGAACCCGCGACGCGCCCGGAGGCACGGTCTGGAGTGACGCGCTGGGGGGGAGTTCCGGCGGCTCAGGCATCATCGACACCCTGTAGGATGCTTCCGAAAGAGAAAATGTCACCCTTTGGATGATTATTTTCTCGTTGCTTTCAGATTCCGAAGGAGTTCTGGGAGACGATTGACCAGTGCAACAGAGCGAAGCCATTGCCGGTTGTCGATAGCGGGATACCCGCTAACGACCTTTCCGGGTTCAACATCGTTGGGGATGCCACTCTGGGCGGTAGCAATAGCCCCGTCACCAATCGTACAGTGTCCCGCAACCCCGACCTGGCCGGCAAGGATGACGTTCTTACCCACGTCAGTGGATCCGGCAAGTCCCACCTGCGCGCAGAGCAACGTGTTTTCCCCGACGGTTGAGCCGTGGCCAACCTGCACGAGATTATCAATCTTTGCCCCAGCCCGCACCCTCGTCTCGCCAATGGAGGCGCGATCCACGCAGGCATTGGCCTGGATCTCCACTGAATCTTCAAGTACGGCAGGGCCGGACTGCTGAATCTTGTACCAGGTATTGTCGGTCTGCTTGGCGAAGCCGAAGCCGTCGGCTCCGACGATGGCCCCGTTTTGCAGAACGACGTTGTCGCCAAGCTGGCAGTGCTCGCGGACAACCGCATGAGCGTGGGCGAAGAGGTTCTTCCCGGCGCGCACGTGCGGGTAGACGACCACATGCGGCAGAATGACGGCGTTGTCGCCTATGGTGACGTGGTCCGAGATGACAACGTAGGCCCCGATATGTGCGTTTGCGCCAATCTTCGCTGTAGGGGCAATCACGGCAGTTGGGTGAATCCCGGGAGCGTAGGCTGGCGGCTGATAGAAAAGCTCGACCGCCCGGGCAAAGGCCAGATACGGGTTTTCAATCCGCAAGGTCGCGGCTGAAATCTCAGGAAATCCAGGCTCAACCAGAACGGCGGTCGCTTTCGTGGTGCGCGCGAGCGCCGCGTACTTTGGATTAGCAACGAAGGTCAGATCTCCGGGCGTGGCTGTCTCAAGACCAGCCACGCCGGTAATCGCGGCAGACGGGTCGCCGTGGAGGGTCGCGCCCAAACGTTGCGCAAGATCAGCAAGCTTCATGCTGGGGATTATAGAAGCAGGAACCAATGCCTGGGGAATAGCGACTCGATACTTACATCGTGGCCTCGATTTCCAGTCCACAGGCCTTAGTGCCTACTCCCTCAATTCGGCCGTGTCGAAGGCGGCAACGACTTGAAGAGATCTTCCTGTAGCGAAGGCAGCGTTTCAGCCGGGAGAGGCTTGCGGCGCGAAGGCGAGGTGATGACGGCGATGAGTTGCACTTCGCTGAGGGCTGCCCGAGGAACATAGATGCGTTGTGTGTTTGAGCGCGTGTCCGGCGGCACAAGGAAGAGGCCGGCGTCTTGAATGAGGTCGTCGAGCAGGGTCGCGTCGGTCGGGGCGAGACCCTCCAGCAGATCTCCCGAACGGAAGGTCACGCGCAGCCAGAGCCCTTCGGTCCGGGGCCGGGCCAGGAACGTTCTGCGGGTCAGGCGCTCGGGGTTGCCCGTGTCATTCAGGTTGAAGTCGCGGACGTAGCAGACATGCTTGATACCGTCGAGGTGGACAGGCACAACCCTGCCCGAGAGGTCGAGCAGCGGGATGGCGCCATTTTGCACAAAGCCGGACAGGGGCAGGTAGCCTGCAAGCGTCTCGCCAGTCAAGCGGCGCAGAATCACCTTTTTGTGCGCGGAGGACATCGGTCAGGCGCATTGTCGCACGGCAGGTGGCCGAAGCGCGAATAAAGCGACCGCAAGGGTAGTTATTTTGCTACCGCTGTGTTAGAGTGACATTTTGTGTCTGACATGTATTTGATTGTAAACGTCTGATTTATCTGAGTTTAGTCTGGCCGCGCAGAAATGAAGGCCGATTCAGATGATGGCCGTTCCCGGTAAATGACCGGCTGGAGCAAAGTAGCGGATATGGCTGACTACAACTACCTGCTTGAACATCGTCTCTCCAAAGCCCAACAGGAAGCGCTGGGCAAGGTGCGGGAAATTGCTAGGAACAAAGGACTTACTGCATTTCTGGCCGGAGGAGCAGTCCGTGACCTGACCAGTGGGTCGCCAGTCCGTGATCTGGATGTAGTAGTTCAGGGAAACGCTCTCAAGCTGAAGAAAGAATTAGAAAAAGCCCACGCTGTCATTTCAGCCGAAAACGAGCTGATGCAGGCGCTGTACGTGCTGTTTCCCGGCGGCGTGCGTATGGAGATCGGCAGCACGGTCACGGTCAGCTATCCCAAACCCGGTAAGCCTGTCGTCAAACCGGCGACTATTCTGGACGACCTCCGCCGCCGCGATTTCACCGCAAACTCGATGGCGCTCTCGCTGAACGACGGCTCGTATGCGCTGCTGATGGACCCGCTGAACGGTGTGGCAGACATCGAGAACCGCGAGCTGCGGCTGGTCAGCAACTACGGCTTCATTGAAGACCCTGTGAGAATGATCCGCGCAGTGCGGCTGATGGCCCGGCTGGGCTGGCAGATGGACGAGCGCACTCAGGCCCGCTACGAAACCGGCAAGCAGGAGGGCTACATCTCCGCCATGTCGAGCTTCCAGCGCGGCTACGAGACCGAGGAGATCTTCCACGAGGAAGACCCGCAGCGCGTCATCAAGCGGCTGGAGTCCGAGGGCTGGATGAAGCACCTGTTCCCGGCACTGACTTCGTCGAAGGCAAATCATGGTGAACTGGAAAAGCTGCGTGATGCACAGGGCCAGTTGCAGATGCAGGGCATCAACCCCGACGCATCGGCGGCGAACTTTCCGCTGCTGACGGCAAAGATGGCACCGAAAGACGTCTCCGCCCTTAAGAAGAGCTTTCCCCGCAAAGCGTTTGTGCATGAGATTGACGCGCTGGAGAAGGAAGGCAAGGCGTTTGCCGCGCATCTTACGGGCAAGGATGCTGCGCTGCCATCGCAGGCCTGGAAGCTGTTGTACTCTGCCAAACCCGAGGCCGTGCTCTGGGCAGCGCATTATGGCAAAGGCGCGGCAATCCAGAATAAGTTCAAAGGCTTCTACACCGAATGGCCCCAGGCCAGGCTGAAGATTCCCTACGCACTGATGCAGGAGATGCGGATCGTCCCCGATGTACCGCGCTACGATGAGTTGCTCGATAAATTGTTTTTCGAACTGATGGACAACAAGCTTGGAACAGTCGAAGAGATGAAGGCGTTCCTTGAGCCGTACTCGCCGCCCGCGCCTCCGCCGCCGGTGCATCTGCGCCGTGCTCGCGCGGTAAAGAAGGATGCGAAGCCGCCAAGAAGCAGGAAGAAGGCAGCGGTAGCAGAGAGCACGGCAACGGCTGAAGGCACGGCTGCTACAGCAGCGGTGACAGCCCAGACATCTCCGGTAACAACACCTGCAACGGGCAAGGCCGCGAAGGCAGCAGCGCCAGCCGTGAAGCCCGCGGCTCCTGCCAAGGGTGCGGCCAAACAGCCCCCTCCAGCGAAAAAAGCCGAGGCTCCGGTAAAGGCAAAGGCTGCCGCAAAGCCTGCCGCAACGAAGCCTGTAGCGAAGTCAGCACCGAAGAAGCCCGCTAAAGTGCCGGCCAGGAAGACTCCTGTCAAGAAAGTTGCCGCAAAGCCAGTAGCTAAGAAGCAGTCCAAAGCTATAGCGAAAAAAGCCCCTGCAAAGAAACCCGCTCCCGCAAAGAAGGCAGCAAAAAAACGCTGACCCAACGGCCCCGATTCTGAGTTGCATCCGAACTCCTTCAGGAGGACAGCCATGGTGGTTGCTGTGTTACTGGGCTCGGTGCGGAGCGAGCGGATGGGCATCCGCGCGGCAAAGTGGGTCATCACTGAGCTAAAGAAGCGCGGACACGAACCCGTTCTGGTGGACGCGGCCGAGTTGAAGCTGCCCCTGCTCGACAAGATGTGGAAAGAGATCCGCAAAGATCCCCAGCCTGAGTATGCTGAGCTTCACGCAAAGCTGCTCCCGCTGGCAAAGCTGTATGCGCAGGCAGACGGCTTCTGCATCGTGAGCGCCGAGTACAACCACAGCATTCCGCCCGGTCTCTCGAACCTGATCGATTATTTTCTGGAGGAGTACTTCTTCCGCCCGTCGGCCATCGTCTGCTACTCCGGCGGACAGTGGGGCGGAGTCAAGGCTGCGATGCAGTTGCGTGCCATGCTGGCAGAGGTGGGAATGCCATCCATCCCATCGCTCCAGCCGATTCCTCGGATCGGCGTCACGTTGAGCGAAGACGGCACATCCCTGACGCGAGACGTGTCGCGCTCAGGCAAATTCTTCGACGAGTTCGAGTGGTACATGCGGGCTTTCAAGGTCGAGCGCGAAAAGGGCGTGCCGTACTAGAGGCTTGTCTCAGAAGTTCCCGTCATCACTTCAGGTGCGGGACGACAGAGAACAGGCAACAACAAGAACCAATGCAGGGATTCTTCGCTTCGCTCAGAATGACCGCGCTTTAAGACGGCACACGGAGCAATCGGCACAGTACTCTCGTATGGTGGTTCTAAAGTTCTTCCATCATGACGATGACCGTTTCCTTACATTGTCATTCTGAGCGAAGCGAAGAATCCCCGCATTTTGCTTGTTGCAGCACAGCGCCTGCTCGCAGCAAGAGCTACATCCGCAGGAAAAAGCTTTCACTATCCACAGTTACTTGTCCGGCGAATGGCGCTTGAGCAGAACGAGCGTCGTGATGAAGATGCCCCCTGCAACGGCAACCATCATTTCAATGGCATGACGATACGCACGCTGCGTTGCAGGTGAAGTTGCCGCTGTGTTGTCACGACACTGGACACAGCCCTGAGCGCGAACTGGAGCAGGGAATAGAAACACTCCGAAAGCCGCCACCGTCAGGAGAACCGGGCGCAGCTTCATTGGAAAAAAACCAGCAAGGTGAACAGGAAGATCCACAGAATCCCCATCGTATGCCAGTACCACGCCGCGCAGTCTACGAGAATCTGCCGGTTCTCCAGTTGGCGCGAGACGTAGAGCCCGATGAAGGCGGCAATCAGCCCCGCGAGTCCAAGAAACAGGTGAAAGGCATGGACGCCGGTGATCAGGTAGAAGAAATGGCTGCTCTGGCTGGTCTTGAAGAACACCCCCTGCAAGGCAAGCTGTTTCCAGGCTGTCCATTGCCCGGCTAGAAACAATAAACCGAGCGCGATGGTGGCCGAGAGCCACGGGACGGCGCGCCGGGTAATCGGCTTGCCCAGACCGAGCCACTCATCCATCACGTCGTTTTCCTGAAACATGGTGCGGCGGGCAAACTCCATCGTCGCAGAACTGATGAGCAACACAGCGGTGTTGAGCCAGAGGATCGGCGGAATCGTCGTCGGGAACCAATCGTTGATGTAGTGGTTGTAGGCGTCAATGTGGCCGGTGGACTGGTTGACGAAGAACGTGCTGACGATGGCGACGAAGAACATCAGGTCGCTGGCCAGGGCAAAGAAGATGCCCATCCGGTAGCGATTGAGTCGCTCATGAGGTCCGCGCCGACTGGGGCCATCGCTCCAGTTGTCGTTATCTCCCCCGCCGCCGGTACGTTTATCGGTCGGCGGACGACGGCCTGCGCCATTGTCGTGGTCCTCAATGTGCCGCTTACGGTCCTGGTCGGTCTTGTTGGGAGTGATGATCGCTGGCATAACTTTCGGCCCCGCAGCCCATCTATAAAACAAGCTTACTCTGGTTTGGTGTTGAAAGTAGCCTCGCCGGTTGTATCGGCCAGCGTGTCGGGAGCCCATTGTGGCAGAAAGAGTTCCCCGGAGGGGGTAATTTCATACTGGCAAGGGGAGCGGTGGACGGTCAGCGGCCCATCCGGGGCAGCCTGTCCAAACGGATTCAGGGCCGGGTGCCATTCGAGGGTCGTGGCCAGCCATGGGTTTAAAGAAGCCGGAGCACCCCGCCGGAGACTTCGGACAAGATTCCACAGAAAGAGTAGTTGAGCCGTTGCCAGAAACAGGGCCGAGTAGGTAATAAAGCGGTTCAGCGGGACGAGCCGGGCAAGCATCACGCCCGCCGCATTGGGCACCCCGGTAAGCTGGGCGTAGTGTCGCGGCTCCCCGGCAAGCCCGGCCAGGTGCATCGGCACGAACGTGGCATAAGCTCCGACGAGTGTCAGCCAGAAGTGCCATCGTCCCAAAGCCTCCGACATCAACCGCCCGCTCATCAGCGGAAACCAATAGTAGGTCGCGGCGTAGAGACCGAAGATCGCCGCCATCGCCATAATCAGGTGAAAGTGCGCGACCACGAAGAAGGTGTTGTGCAGGTACTCGTCCAGAATGGGCTGGGCGAGTATAGGGCCGGTCAGCCCTCCGGCGATAAACAGCGAGACGAATCCCAACGAGAAGAGCATCGGTGTCTTATACGACGGGCGGCTGCGCCACGTCGTCGCCAGCCAGCTCAACACTTTGGCCGAGGCGGGCAGGGCAATGGCCATCGTTGAAATAGAGAACACCGACGCCGCGAAAGGATTCAATCCGGCGACAAACATGTGGTGCCCCCAAAGCAGAATGCCGAGAAAGCCGATCATCAGCGTCGTCACAATCATGGTGCGGTAGGCGAAGACACGTCTGAAGCTGAAGTTCGCCAACAGCATCGAGGTTACGCCAAGGCCGGGCAGGATAGCGATGTACACCTCCGGGTGGCCGAAGAACCAGAAGAGATGCAGCCAGAGCAGGGGACTGCCTCCACCCTTGCCGTGCGCGCTGTGAAGCACGCCGTTGACGAGGTCACCCGCCGGCAGGAAAAAGCTGGTTCCGGCGTGGCGGTCGCAGAAGAGCAGCAGAATCGCGGCCAGCAGCACTGAAAACGCAATCACGCTCAGCAGCGCGGCGGTGAACCATCCCCAGACCGTGAGCGGCAGCCGCTCCCACGTCATGCCTTCACAGCGAAAACGAATGATGGTGACAAGCGTATTGATCGAGCCGATGGTAGACGCGATGGCGAACAACGCGAGACTTGCGAGCCAGAAGTCCATCCCTGCACCCTGTCCAGGACCTGCGCTTGGAACGGCACTCAACGGCGGATACGCTGTCCAGCCGGAGATAGGCGCGCCTCCAGGAGCGAAGGTGCTGCACAGCAACACAACGAGCGCCGCCGCCGTCAGCCAGAAGCTCGCCGCGTTCAGAGCAGGGAACGCCATGCGGCGTGAGCCAATCTGCGCTGGAAGGACGAGATTGCTGAAGCCGGACTGCGGCGCGGTCGTCAGAACAAAAAACAGCATGATCGTGCCGTGAATGGTCACAAGCGCCAGATAATCTTCCGGCAGAATGACGCCGTAGAGTGGCAGACGCCAGCCAGGCCAGACAAGATGGATTCGCATCAGCAGTGACAGAATGGTGCCGATCGCAACCGACGTCAGCGCGAGCAGAAGATATTGAATGCCGATGATGCGGTGATCGGTCGAGACGACGCGGCGCAGAAGAGTCATGGCTGGACCGCCTTCTCTCGCTGGGCCAACCACTGGTCGAACTCCAACGGCGTCACGACGTGGAGGTTCGCGTTCATGCGATAGTGGCCCATGCCGCAGACCTGCGTGCAGAGGATGGCGTAGGTCCCCTTGGCTGTTGGCGTGAAGTGAATGTGGATCGTCTCGCCGGGAACTGCATTCTGCTTGAGTCGCATCTCTGGAACGGAGAAGCCGTGAATCACATCCTGCGAGCGGATGGCGAGATCGACCTCGCGGCCGATGGGCAGGACAAGCTGCGACGAGACGATGTCGTCGGCGGAGTGCCGATCAGCCGGATCGATACCGAGCGGGTTGCCTTCGCCCGGCGCAACCAGTTGTGGAAGCGTGCGGCCGAAGGTGGCGTCGGTGCCGGGGTAGCGGAAGTACCACGCGAACTGCACGCCGGTGACTTCCACCTGAAGCGCGGTAAGCGACGCTCCCGTGTAGCGCGTTGCCGCCCACAGGCGCTCCGCGCGAACAGTCATAACGGCAAACAGAATGGCCAACGCAAGCAGCGGTAGATACTCAATCTGCCACACGCTTCGCTGTACAGAGTGCCGTCGCGCCGCAAGACCCACAATCAGAATGATGTGCGCTAGCGCGAAGAGCGCAAGAATGATCCAGAGGCTCAGCAGAAGCTGGCGGTCGAGCGCAGGGCCGTGCGCGCTGGCGTCGGCAGGCAGAAGGGACAGCAACGAAGTGACGACGAAGAGCCCGGGCACCTTAGCAGAATACCGCGTCGCCTGCGCGCCTGCGACGACCTCAGTCGGTGGGCGAGGCCGTCACTCAAATCTGCTCAGAAGGGCATCCGCAGCGTGAAGATAAGATTGTGGTTCGTCGTGTGGTAGTGGGTAACAGCGATTTGTTCGCCGACACCGCACGTAAGGCCAAGCCGACTCGGCGCGTCCGACGAAGAACGCCGAAGCGGAATGCGTCCGACAACAAGACCTGGCGTCGCATAGGTGACAGTTCGCCCGTCGGTCGGGCCACCCTTTAAGAAGGTCGAGTTGAACTCCAGTTCAGGCCAGAAGAGGCGGCGAACTCCCTCGTGGCCCAGCCTGTATTGCACCGCATTGTTCCAGGAGATGGCGTGGCCAAGGCCCTTGGCGTTGGAGACGGGCAGCGATCCGCCGGCAGTGGAGGTCAGCGCGAGCAAACCCCAGCCTTTGCCAACAGCCAGCGTTGGCGTAACGATCGCGCAGCAGCTTCCATTGCCGTTCTTCCCCGTGGGCAGACTACCTGCAAGAAAAGCCGTAATGATGGCATTGCCGTGCTCTTCATCGCGAGCAAAAAGCCGCTCCTTCATCAACACGGAGAAGTCGCCAAAGCCATCGCGCGCCCCGGGAGCAGTATGGTCGATAAACGATGGCACGTTGACGATGATCTCCGTGTGGCGCTCCGGAATGAATTCGAGTCCTTTACCATTGCCCAGATGCCACGTCGAGTAGCCTTTGGGTGTTACCTGGCGAACAAAGTCGGAGCGCACTTCCTGTTCCAGCCGCGGCGTGACGAGCACGAGCGGTGTAATCCAATGCGGCTGCTCGGCCTGCGTCGCGGTTACACGCTTCTGGTAGTTGGCAATGAAGTTGCCAAAGGCGGAAACTTGTTGCGCACCGGCCGCCGTTGAAGCAAAAACAAGGGTCAGCAAAGGAAATACTCGAATGAGGTTCATGTTGCGGCTGATTTGCATGGTGCGATTTTACACGATTGGAATCGCATATCATAACGACGACTTACCGCTTTATCCGGTAAACAGTCCTCCTTTGCTTCCCGACAGGGAAAGGTTTAAGCTTCGTATGTTCTCAAAAGGTATTGGAGACTCCATGACCTCTCTCAAACTCGCATTGGGTGTTACCACGCTGGTTGCCTTTTCCTTCTCCTGTCCCGCCATCGCACAGGTTCAACAGACGCAGGCGCAGCCCCAATCGCAATCCCAGTCGCGGCGTGCTCCCGGCAATCAGCCGGGCGGCAACAATGGCCGCCCGCAGGTGCAGCCGTCCCGTCCGAACCCCGGCGGTCCGCCTCCGCGCCCAAATCCCGGCACACGTCCGCCGTCCCGGCCTACGCCGTCAAGACCGCCGCATCACCGTCCGGTCAGGCCGCCGCAATGGGGACACCGCCCGCCGCAGCGTCCTTCCTACAGCTTCAGGCCCGGCAACCAGGCCTATCTGCACCGCTATTATCTGCGCAGGCTGGCGCAGATCAACCGCGCACGGCGCATCCGTCTCATCATTGGCGGGTTCTTCCCCTACGCGAACATCGCGTATATCTCACCACTGCCGCCGGACGTCTACGGTCAACTTCCGCCACCGCCGCACGGATACGCAATGGGCTACTACCAGGGGTATGTCGTGGTCTACGATCCGGTGACGTTCTATATAGCGAATGTAATCGACCTGTTGCAGTAGCACGTCTCCGCTGCGAAGATTCAGCCGCGTCTCTTCTCTCGAACAAGATCGAGGAAGAGCCGATGAACGCGCGTGTCGCGGCTCAGCTCGGGGTGAAACGTCGCCGCAAGCAGGTGTCCCTGACGGACGAGAACTGGAAAGCCATCGCGGGAGGCCAGGGTCTCGACCTCCGAGCCTGTGCGCGTGATGCGAGGCGCGCGGATGAAGACCATCTCCAGCGGGCCTCCCGGCAGCTTCGTCTGCTCGTTCAGAATGGCGGAATCAATCTGTCGACCATAGGCATTGCGCTCGACCGCAATATCGAGCACACCAAGAGAAGTCTGCGGAGGATTATGGACTTCTTTTGCAAGCAGGATGGCCCCGGCACAGGTGCCGAACGCGGGAGTGTCCTTGACGAAGGATTCGAGCGCGCCAAGAAAGCCATCACGCTCCAAAAACTTCAGGAACGTCGTGGACTCGCCGCCGGGAATGATCAGGCCGTCGAGCCCCTTCAACTCGGCAGGCGTGCGCACAAGCCGCGCCGTTACGCCGAGCGATTCAAGAGCTTGAGCGTGCGCTTCAAACGCGCCCTGCAACGCAAGGACGCCGATGGCAATGGATGTCTCAGTCATATCTGTATTTGATTGTAGAGAAGCCGCGGAGTCTCAGGTGTCTTCAGCCGTCTGAGAGGTCTTCGCCAAAGCGAAGCAGATTACCGTCCGGGTCCGAGAGGACAAACTCGTTCATCTTCCACTCGCGCGGGGCGAGCGGCGAAAGAATCGTAGCACCGGCGGCGCGGAACTCAGCCTCAAGCGCGGCTGCCGTGCCTCGCTCCAGATAGAAGTAAACGCCGCAGGGGTTCCGGTCTTCGATCAACAGGTCAGTCTGGCTGAGATGCATCTCAATTCGGTCGCGGCATAGAAAACCGTAACCATCGCCGTTTTGGTAAGGCTCGGCATGGAAGCCGAGACGGCGATAGAAGTCCATCGCGCGTGCAAGATCCTTGACCGGAAGGATGGGCGCATGATGGCGGATAGACTGGGTGGCCATAAACTAAGTGTATCCGTCCTTGAGCGAAACAATCGCGCTACAGATATTACCAGCCGCGAGTCTGCATCAACTGAGATTCTTCAATCGCTGCCGCTGCGAGACCCTTCATGGTACCCGTCACCAGTTCGCTGGCTTCGGCGACGATCTTCGGATCATTGTAGTGCGTCGTTGCAATCACAATCGCGCGTGCGCGGCTGACAGCCTCTTCGCGCTCAATCGGATTGTTCTCCACATCAAGCGGCGTCGCGCGCTCCTTCATAAAGATGCCCGAACCGACGAAGACGGATTCGGCGCCAAGCTGCATCATCAGGGCCGCGTCAGCGGGCGTGGCGATGCCGCCTGCGGAGAAGTTCGGCACCGGCAGTTTGCCTGCCTTGGCGACTAGGCGCACCAGCTCGTAAGGCGCGCCGTGCACCTTCGCAGCGTTATAAAGCTCGTCGTCGCCCATCACGGTGAGAGCCTTGATCTCGCGCACAATCTGCCGCATGTGCTGCACGGCGTGAACGACGTCGCCTGTGCCGGGCTCGCCTTTCGTGCGGATCATGGCCGCGCCTTCCGCAATCCGGCGCAGCGCCTCGCCCAGGTTGCGCGAACCGCAAACGAAGGGAGTAGTAAAAGCGTGCTTGTCGATATGAAAAGTCTCGTCGGCGGGCGTCAGCACCTCGCTCTCGTCGATGAAGTCCACGCCAAGCTCCTGTAGAACCTGCGCCTCGGCAAAGTGGCCGATGCGCGCCTTGGCCATCACAGGAATCGAGACCGCGGCGATAATCTGCTTGATAAGCTTCGGATTCGCCATGCGGGCAACGCCGCCTTCAGCACGAATCATGGCAGGCACACGCTCAAGCGCCATCACCGAGATGGCCCCCGCTTCTTCAGCGATACGAGCCTGCTCGACATTCATCACGTCCATAATGACGCCGCCTTTAAGCATCTCGGCCAGACCGAGTTTGAGGCGAAGGGACGGGGTATCGAAGCTGCCGGTTCCGTTCGTAGTGGGGTTTGCCATGACAATCTCTCCTGACGCCGCGGTTGGCGGGTGGGTTTACCTCGTTTGTCCGCGGAAAGCTTAAGTTTAGCAGCTTTGACGAGTTAGATGCAGAGTGGCCCTGCGCTGTGCTACCGTGCAACTCGAACACTATGAGCACACCAGACCGCACCCACCATGCTCCGGACAAGCCGCAATTCCGTCCCACCATCGATGAGCGGGCGAACCACTGCTTCGGCTGCGGTCCGGCCAATCCTCAAGGGCTGCACCTCATCTTCACGACCGACGCGAGCAATCCTGCGGCAATCACAGCGACAGCGGACGTGAATCTCACCCGGCTGCATGAAGGCCCTCCGGGCTACATTCACGGCGGTATTGTCGCAGCGCTGCTCGATGAAGCAATGAGCAAGCTGAACCGTCCGCTGAACGTGCTGGCCATGACGCGCCACATGGAGATCGACTACCTCAGGCCCGCGCCTTTGCATCGGTCACTTGTACTCGAAGGTCGTCATCTCAGGCGCGAAGGGCGCAAGTTGTTCCACCTGGCTGAATTGCGTCTGCCCGAAGGCACGGTGCTTGCGCGCGCACACGGGCTGTTCATTGCGCTTGACGAAAAGCTGCTCGCCCAGGCGGGCCTGACTCAACCGGAAGGCTAAGCAGTGCAGGCTGCAATGATGCCTGCTCCGAAGCGATCGATCTTGTCCTGTGCCAGTCCTTTGATTGTCTTGAGCTGAGCAATCGTCCGGGGGCGCAGCAGGACGATGCTGCGCAGCGTAGACGAACTCAGGACAAAGAACAGCGGCAGGCCAAGTTTTTCCGATTCGGATTTGCGCCAGTCGCGCAGGCGTTGGTCGAGCACCTGCTGGTCCGGCGTCAGCGACTCGGACGGGTCAGGCGCTTCGGCGCGGTAACGGTGAAAGGTCTCCGGGGCCTCGCTCGACGGGGCCTCGGTTCGGGCGGCGTGTTTTAGCGTCGGTTTCCTCATGGACGTTGGACGCTCGACGGGCGCGGAGGTTGCGCCGAATTCTTCGGGAACAGGGCTCGAATTGCAGATGGCGCAGATCGCTGCTCCGTAACGGTCGGCCTTTTCAGGGCCGATGCCGGAGATGTTCAGCAACTCGGGGATGGTACGGGGCTGTGCCGCCGCAATATTGAGCAAGACGGCATCGGAGAGGACGATAAAGGCCGGCTTGCCTGTTTTGGCAGCCTCAGCTTTGCGCCACGCGCGGAGCTCTGCTTCAAGTCTCTTCTGTTCCGGCGTGAAGTCAGCCGAGTGGACGGAGCTACCTGTCTTTTTTGACTTACGACTGCCTGGCTTCCGGTTGCTCGGACTCGCATTGCCTGCTGCGTCCGCAAGCAGGGCCGAGAGCGGGTCCGACGGGCGAAGCATCCTGCCTTCGTGGGTCAGCGCCGCGCGTTTATAGGTGATCACTTCGCCCGCCTGGTTGGTGAAGGTATCGGGCGTAACCGTGATAAGACCGGCGCGGGTAAGGGAGTCGAGATAGGCGTCGAATTGTCTTCGGTCAATTCCCAGCGCGAGGTCGGTATGCAGTTTTCCGGTTGATTTTGATTGGACTGCTTCCAGTGCTTCGAGAATCGCGCGGAGCTGGCGGTCTTCCTGCGCGGTCGGTTCGCGGAATGATTGCGCCGTGGCGCGCTCGGGCGAACAGAAGTCGCAGTGGCCGCAGGGGCGCAGGCCATCGGCAGTATCGCCGAAGTGCTGGACGAGCGCGGACATCCGGCACTGCGGCGTCTCGGCGAAGGCAGCCATGCGGTCAATCTGGCTGCGGCGGAAGGCGAGTTGCGCATCATAACCCGTGCGCCAGGTTGTCACGCCAGTCGAGCGGACGTTGCCTGCCATGTCGATCGCTGCTGCACCTTGCGCGACGAGCTTCTCTACGGTTTTATCGAAGGTCTCAACATCCATCTTGAGGCGCTGCCGCAGAATCTCCGGCATCTGGAACTCGGCGGTCAGGGCTTTCACCACGCGCGAGAGTTCGGTTGCGGCAGGGTAATCGCGCTCCAGAAAGAAATCGTGCATCTTGCGGTCGGCAAAGCTGTGCAGCAGGATGGTGCGGCTTGCCTGGCCATCGCGTCCGGCGCGTCCGATCTCCTGGTAGTACTGCTCTACGCTGCCGGGCAGGGCAAGGTGGACGATGGTGCGAACGTTGGCCTTGTCGATGCCCATGCCGAACGCAATGGTGGCGACGACGATATCAAGTTCGCTGTTGAGGAAATGACGCTGCACTCGCTCGCGCGTCGCCGGCTCCAGACCTGCATGATACGCAGCGGCGCTTCCGCCGAGCAGCGACGCCAGCTCTTCGGAGGCTTTGCGACTCGGCGCGTAGACGATCGCCGGACGGTTTGCCTGGTCCTTGAGCAGGTTGACGGTGAATTCGTTGCGGCGCGGCTTCGACATCTCGACCACCTCGACGGCGAGGTTGGTGCGGCGGAAGCCGTGGATAAACAGTGCCGGGTCGTCGAGCTTCAGTTGCGCGACGATGTCTTTTTGCACCGCGGGCGTGGCCGTTGCCGTCAGTGCAATTACGGGCGCGGGCCGCAGCAGAGGTAGATGGTCGCCGAGCGTGCGGTAGTCCGGGCGGAAATCGTGTCCCCATTGCGAGATACAGTGCGCCTCGTCGATGGCGACGAGCGCCGGCTTGCGTCGGGCCAGCATCTCAGGGAAGCCGGGGACGCGCAGGCGCTCCGGCGCGATGAAGAGAAACTGCAACGAGCCGTCCAGATAGTCGCGGCAGGTCTGACGAGCGTCTTCGCGCGAGAGGCCTGAGTGGATACGGCCGACGCGGAGCCCGAGCGCGGAGAGTTTGGCAGCCTGATCGTCCATCAGGGCAATCAGCGGGCTGATGACCAGTGCAGTGCCTCCGCGAGCGAGCGCCGGAAGTTGATAGCAGAGCGACTTTCCGGCTCCGGTGGGCATGACCAGGAGGACATCGCGGCCCTCCGTTGCCGCGCGGCAGACGGCTTCCTGATTGGCTCGGAAGTCATGGAAGCCGAAGGTTTGGTGGAGCAGGGAACTCAGATTCATGCGTTCCGCTATCTTCGCATGTTGTTTGCCTTCCGGCGTAGTGATTCGGCGGATGCTCCGGAGGTACCCCCTCCCCCTATTTAGTATCCAAAATACTTTGAACAAAAGACTTAGGTATGGACTATCCCGGTAGACCCGAATGGTCATCAGAGGAAAGCAAAGGCCCGGAGATCTCCGGGCCTGAGTGGTTGCTATAAGTTCATTCTATCAGCGGCGTCAATAGGGTTGCTCGGTAAGCACTTCCTATACAGTTTGTTACGGGTAGCATTTCGTGTAATTCATTCACGGTGTCAGCGGCATGATTGTTGTGCCTATACTTACCGCTGTTTTCATTGTCTGCATCAAAAAGGCCGCTGGAGAGGTGATCTCAGCGGCCTTGATGATGGTTGCTTATGCCATGAGTTTGTCGAGCGTGATGGGCAGGTCGCGGACGCGCTTGCCGGTTGCGTTGTAGATGGCGTTCGAGATGGCGGCGGCGACGCCGGTGATGCCGATCTCGCCGATGCCTCGCGCCCCGAGCGGGCTGAACTTGTAGTCGGGGATATTGAGGCAGGTCACGTCGATCTCGTGGACATCGGCGTTGACGGGGACGTGGTACTCCGCGAAGTTCTCGTTCACGGTGCGGCCGTAGACGGGGTCAATGACCGCCTCTTCGTGCAGAGCCATACCGATACCCCAGACGATGCCGCCGGAGAGCTGGTTGGTGCCGGTCTTTTTATTGATGAGGTTGCCGATGTCGTAGGTGGCGACGGCGCGGCGCACCTGCACCATGTGCGTGTGGGCGTGGACGGCGACCTCGACGAAGACCGCTCCCCAGGAGTGCGACGTGAAGGTGTCGCGGTCCTCGGGCATCTTCGACGTGGCCTCCGCCTCGATGGCGTTGCCCCCGTTGCGGGCAATGAGCGCGGTGATCGATTCCGGGTCCGCCCCTGCGCTGGCCATGGTTGACCGAAGGAAGAGCCGACCATCGCGCGTGTCAAGATCGTTCGCGTTGGCGCCGTGGAACGGAGACTTTGGATCGGCGACGGCGAGTTCGGCGAGCTTCTGTTTGGCTGCGATAGCCGCATCGTACACAGCCGGGCACACAGAGGCCGCAGTGGTCGAGCCGCCGGAGCCGCCGGAGCGGGGCAGCGACGTGTCCCCGAGCTGGACATCGACGAGGCTGGGATCCATATTGAGCGCCTGAGCCGCCGCCTGCGCGAGGATGGTGTAGGTGCCGGTGCCGATGTCCTGCGTGCCGATGCCCGCATACACGCGACCGTTAGGCAGAATGCGCACGACGGCGGAGGAGGGCGAGCGTCCCGCGCCATAGTTGGCCGTGGCCATGCCATGGCCGACGAGCCAGTCGCCTTCGCGGTGCTGGCCGGGCTGGGCGGAGCGTTTCGACCAGCCGAAGCGGTCGGCTGCCTGCTTGTAGCATTCGAGGACGTGCTTGCTCGACCACGGACGCCCCTGCCTCGGGTCCTTCTCCGCATTGTTGATGATGCGAAGCTGCACCGGATCCATATTGAGTTTTTCGGCAAGCTCGTCCATGGCGACTTCAAGGCCGAAGCTGCCGGTAGACTCGCCCGGCGCGCGCATCCACGTGCCCATGCCGAGGTTGACCGGCACAACCTTGTGCTCCACCTGGAGCGATTCGCTGTCATAGAGCAGCGTGGTCTGGTTCGCCGCGCCCTCCACCCAGTCCTGAATGAACGAGGTGTAGCACGTGGACTCGTGCTGCTGGAGCAGCAGCTTGCCGTCTTTCGCCGCGGCGAGCTTGATGTGCTGTCGCGTGTTGGGACGCGCGCCGACGGGGCCGAACATCTGCTCGCGGCCCAGCACCAGCTTCACCGGCCGGCCCGCAACCTTGGCGGCCATCGCGGCCAGAATCGTGTGCGACCAGACGTAGCCTTTGCAGCCAAAGCCGCCGCCAGTGTACGGGCAGTCCACGTGGACGCTATCCTGCGGAATATTGAAGGCGCGGGCAAGGTTTCCTTTGACTCCGCTGATGCCCTGCGTGGCGTCGTAGACCTGGAGTTTGTCGCCGTCCCATGTGGCAAGCGTGGCGTGCGGTTCCATCGGGTTATGCACTTCGATGGGCGTGTTGTAGACCTGATCGAGCACAACGGCCGCCTTGGCGAGCGAGGCGGCGGGATCGCCGCGACGCTGCACGCCTCCGCGTCCGGGCGGGCGGGCGTCTGCGAGGTGCTTCTCGAAGCCGATCTTCGCGGGCTTCTCGTTGTAGCGGATGCGGAGCAGCGTAGCGGCCTGACGCGCTTCGGGCAGCGAGCGCGCAACGACGACCGCAATCGGCTGGCCGCTGTAGTAGACCGTCGTGTCCTGTAGCACGTTGACGTTGCCGACCGGGCCAAGCTTCGGCGCGTTGAACGGCGTGAGGACCGCATAGACTCCGGCGGCGCGCGAGGCTGCGCCCTGGTCGATGGACGCGACCTCACCCGAGGGGATGTCGGCCTGCACGATGTAGGCGTAGGCGACGTTCTTCACCGGGAACTCGGCTGCGTACTTGGCGCGGCCCGTCACCTTGGCGACGCCGTCGTAGCGGTGGTCGAGCTGACGGGCGGGGGTGGCTTTATCTTCCTGCATGGCGATCATGCCTGTGCTCCTTTCGCGGCTAAGGTGAGAGCGTGGACGATGCTTTGTTTCGCCAGTTCAATTTTGAAGGCGTTGTCCTTCTGCGGCTTCGCTCCGTCGAGTGCGAGCTTCGCGGCCTTCGTGAAGGCTTCGGCTGTAGGCGCGGCTCCCTTGAGCGATTTTTCCGCTTCGAGTGATCGCCAGGGCTTCAGCGCGACTCCGCCGAGGGCAAGACCGGCAGACTTGATCGTGTTGCCTTCGAGTTCAAGGCCCGCAGCCACTGAAACGAGCGCGAAGGCATAGCTCTGGCGGTCGCGCACCTTGAGGTAATAGGAGTGCTTCGCAAACTTCGGTGCGGGCAGCTCGACGGCGGTGATGAGTTCGTCGGGCTTGAGCGAGGTTTCAATGTGCGGCGTGCTGCCGGGAAGCAGATGGAAGTCGGCAATCGGAATGGCACGCTTGCCGCTCGGCCCTTCCACATGAACCGTGGCTTCAAGCGCGGCAAGGGCCACGTTCATGTCTGAGGGGTTTGTTGCGATGCACGAGTCGCTTGCGCCGAGGATGGCATGGATGCGGTTGAAGCCCTGAATGGCCGCGCAGCCTGAGCCGGGTTCGCGCTTGTTGCAGGCAGGGAAGGCGGTGTCCATGAAGTAGTAGCAGCGGGTGCGCTGCATCAGGTTGCCCGCGGTGGTGGCCATGTTGCGGAGCTGCGGCGACGCGCCGTTGAGCAGCGCCTGCGAGAGCAACGGGTAGTGCGCGCGGATGATCTCGTGGTTGGCGAGGTCGCTGTTGCGCACGCTGGCTCCGACGCGCACGCCGCCGTTGGGCAGGCGCGTGACCTCGTCGAGGTGCAGGTGGTTGACGTCGATGAGCCGGGTCGGGTTCTCCACGCCGTCGCGCATCAGATCGACGAGGTTGGTGCCTCCGCCGAGAAACTTGGCACCGTGCGCAGAGACGGCGCGGACGGCGGCGCTGGAATCGCTGGCGCGTTCATAGCTGAAGGGATTCATGCGCGTGCTCCTTTCGCAACGGCGCGAACAGCGGCGACGATGTTGGGGTAGGCGGCGCAGCGGCAGATGTTGCCGCTCATGCGCTCGCGGATCTCGTTGTCGGTCAGCTCGGGCGTGGTGGTTTGGCCGGTGTTGAACGAGACGGCGCTGAGGTCGTGCCGCTTGTGCTCTTCGAGCAGCGCCGTCGCCGAGCAGATTTGTCCCGGCGTGCAGTAGCCGCACTGGAAGGCGTCGTGTTCGAGGAACGCTTCCTGTACCGGGCTCAGCGTTTCGCCCTGGGCAAAGCCTTCGACCGTTGTAATCTCCGTGCCTTCGACTGTGGCGGCCAGCGTCAGACAGGAGTTGACGCGGCGGCCATCGACCAGCACCGTACAGGCGCCGCACTGGCCGTGGTCGCAGCCTTTCTTGCTGCCGGTCAGGTCGAGGTGTTCGCGTAATGCGTCCAGCAGCGACGTGCGCGTGTCGAGCGCGGGCAGGGAATAGGTGTGCCCGTTGATCTTGAGCGTCAGATCAATCGTGTGGGGTTCGGTGGCGGCTGCCGCCTGCGCGTCTTCGGCGTGGGCCAGACGCGGTAGGCCGGTGACGGCGGCGGCACTCAGAAGTCCAGCAGCCTTAACAAACGAGCGGCGGGAAAATTCACCTTCGGCAAGAGGTGTCGTTTGATCGGAGGATGACGTGGCAAGTTCTTCTTCAGTTTCGATGCAGAGAGGGGAACTCATTGCTGCTCCTCATTTGTTTGGGCTCAAAACATTGGGATGAAAGAACGGCTTGTTGGAATAGACGGATTGGCTCTCTAAAAAGATGCCCTTGACGCTTCTTCGGTTCGGACTGCAATCAGCGTAGAATCCCGGCGGCGCGGATTTTCGATTCCGACGGAAGTGTACAGGAGGAACCCTTGAGGATGTTCACGGTTCAGGTGTCTGGGCAATCTGCATCACGATGGGCGGGTCTGGTTCTGGCGTTGGGAATGGTGGCGCTTTCCGGGGCGATTACGAGGCAGGCGATAGCGCAAACTCCAGCAAATCAGCAAAAAACTCCGGACGACGCCGCGAAGAAGGAAGAGGCGGCCATCCCGATTCCTCCTGAATCCACCGCCGTAACGAAGCATGACCTGACACTGAATGGACAGGTGATCCATTACACGGCCACTGCGGGGAACCTGCTGATTCGGGACGACAAGGACAAACCGAACGCCAGTATCTTCTATGTCGCCTATACGGAGGATGGGGTGGAAGCAAAGACGCGGCCCGTGACATTCTTGTACAACGGCGGGCCAGGGTCGGCGTCGATCTTACTGCACATGGGGTCGTTTGGGCCGGTGCGCGTGGTGACACAAAGCCCGGATGCTACCGCTCCCGCGCCGTTCGAGTACATGCCGAACCAGTACAGTCTGCTGGACAAGAGCGATCTGGTCTTCATCGACGCTCCCATGTGCGGCTTTTCACGGCTGGTCGGCAAGGGAACCATCGAGGACTTTGCCGGGACAGACCCGGACATCAAGGCGTTTGAAAAGTTTATCGTTCGCTATCTCACCGTGAACCAGCGATGGAACTCGCCCAAGTTTTTGATTGGCGAATCGTATGGCACGACCCGGTCGGCAGGTCTGGTGGACGCGCTCCAGAACGGCGGCATCCCGTTCAACGGGGTTGTGCTGCTGTCGTCCATCCTGGACTTCAAGGTATGGGGCGCGGATTACGACTCCGACAGAGCAGTTGGCTACCTTCCTTCGTATGCCGCGATTGCGCTCCACTACGGCAAGGTGAAGACCTCCCTGAGCATGGCTGACTGGGTGCAGCAGGCGCGGGTATTTGCGCGCGGCCCTTATGCTGAAGCGCTGTGGCAAGGGGACAAGTTGCCTCCGGCGGAGTTCGATGCGATGGCGGCGAAGGTGGCGGCCATCACTGGCCTGAGCGTGGGTTATGTAAAAGAGGCGAAGTTGAAGGTTTCGCCCTGGCGATTCAGGAAGGAGTTGCTGCGCGGCGATGAGCGGACGCTGGGGGAGTACGATGCGCGCTCTATGGGTTGGGACCCGGATGCGGCTGGGGAATATCCAGGGTACGATCCATCCATTACTGGCATTATCGGAGCGTATGTTGGCGCCTTCCACGACTACCTCCAGAGAGACCTGAAGTACACCAGCCAGGAGACGTATTATCCCAGGGGGCCAGGGGTCTTCGAGGCTTGGGACTTCAAGCACAAAGCGCCGGGCACCTCAGTCCCACACCGGTCTCCGCAGGCGATGGCCGATGTTGTTCTCGACCTGTCGGATGCGATACGAAAGAATCCCCACCTACGGGTATTTTCGGCGAACGGGTACTTCGATCTGGCGACGCCGTTTTTCAGAACCGAGCATGACCTCGATCATATGGATTTGCCCGCAAAGCTCGTAGGGAACGTGGAATTTGGCTACTACCCGGCAGGTCACATGCTGTACCTGAACGTGGATGCTCTGAAGCAACTCAAGGCGGACCTGGTGAAGTTCTACGCTGAAGCGCAGCATCCCTAAGTTAACGTTGGAGTTACGGCGAGGACGGGGTTTTGAGGCGCAGCGCATTCAAAAGCCCATCCTTGCTTTTGGGCCATAACTGCCTTAGAATGTATGCTGAAGTCTTTCTCCCAGAGTCATCTTCCCCTGAGCATCCGGGGCAGCTTCATGTAAGTCAATCCTTTAGAAGAGGTACAGACCATATATGGCAAAGCGCCGTGGCAATCCCAACTGGGGCAAGCCGGAGCCGATTGGGCCGGTTGTCCCCACGGTAACTTCGTTTGAACAGGTCGTGAAGGAGTACAAGCTGACTCCCGACCAGTATGTGCGCTCGACCAGACTGCGCGAATGGGCGCGTCGGAACAAGAACTCCAAGTACATCCCCGAGGCGCTGCTGGAAGCCTGGGGCTTTGAGATTGAGTCCACGCTATAGCTTTCTGCCTGAATCATGAATCGCCGCCCGACGAGGCGGCGTTTCTTTTTGCACCGCACGTATGATGGAGGTGCATCGAAACAGATGCACCACTGGAGCCGAAAGCCATGTTTGCCGATGTGAAGGAAGCCGTTGCCGAGATACAGGCCGGGCGGATGGTGGTGGTCGTCGATGACGAGGACCGCGAGAACGAAGGCGACCTGACGCTGGCTGCCGAACACGTCACGCCCGAGGCCATCAACTTCATGGCACGGTTCGGCAGGGGACTCATCTGCCTGACGCTCACCGAGGAGCGCGCCGACTATCTGCGGCTGGGCCCGATGACGCAGGAAAATACCTCACGCTTTGGCACCGCCTTCACCGAAAGCATTGAGGCGCGCGAAGGCGTGACGACCGGCATCTCCGCCGCCGACCGCGCCCACACCATCATGGTTGCCATCGATCCGAAGTCCACCTCACGCGACCTGGCGCGGCCGGGACACGTCTTTCCGCTGCGTGCCCGCAAGGGCGGCGTGCTGGTGCGCGCAGGCCAGACGGAGGCTTCGGTCGATCTGGCTCGCATGGCAGGATTGGTTCCGGCGGGCGTCATCTGCGAAGTGATGAACGAAGACGGGACCATGGCCCGCGTTCCCGACCTGGTGAAGTTCTGCGAGACGCACGGCCTGAAGATGGTCACGGTGGCCGACCTGATCCGCTACCGGCTCCAGAACGAGCGGTACATCCACCGCGTGGCCGAGTCGGTGATGCCTACCTCCTATGGTGACTTCCGCATGATCGCCTACGAGAGCGAAGTCGAAGGCGACGAGTCGCATATCGCGCTCGTGCTGGGCGATGTCAGCGGAGACGAGCCGGTGACGGTGCGCGTCCACACGCACTGCCTGGCAGGCGACGTTTTCTCGACCACGCTCTGCGATTGCCGCTCGGTCGTCGAAAACTCGCTCAGGATGATCGCCGAGGCGGGACGTGGAGCCCTGGTCTATTTGCACAATGGGACGAAGGGCTTTGGCCTGGACAAAGGAGTGGCCCCGGCCCGGATTGTCCTCCATCGGGAGCAGCGCGCTCGTGAGGGCAGCGACGACCGCGCCCACAGAACGCTCCGGCAAGTCGGACTGGGCGGACAGATACTGTCCGATCTGGGAATCCACAAGATCAAGCTTCTCTCGAATACTCCAACGCATGTGCCTGCGTTACAAGGGTTTGGTATCGAGATCGTCGAGCAGAAGCCGATCACCTTTCAGCCCGCGACTCAATCGTAAATCCTCCATCATCGAGAGGCAGTGACCGGATTTCAGCCACGCTAGAGCGCCGGAGTGCATAGCCGATAGGGATTTGGACGGAGGATTCAGGTCCATGTCCACAGCTCCCTTTCCTCAGCCGGCACAGCCTTTTCCTGTAACGGCAGCTCGACGCACACCCACCGGTCTCCCGCTCGACGCAGGGCGAGTGAACCTGACGATTCGCCGGATGAGCAAGACTCATCATGGCCGGACCCTGCAGATGCTGGGCCATGCCGCGGAGTATCTGGTCCACAGCCGAGGCTTTCTTGACCGCCCCCCCAGCACTGCCGACGACGAGGCCGTTCATATCCTGATGCGTCTGAGCAGCGAGGTTTTCCGTGATTATGCCGACACCTCCCGAGTGCGGCGGCCTGTCGAAGACTTCGTCATGGGATGCGCCAACTGGCTGTTCGAGTAGAAGTTTTAAGTTGTCAGTTCACAGTTGTCAGTAATCCGTGCGTGGAACATTCTGCGAACAGACAACGGCAAACTGCTACTCTGGATGAGCATGGCGCTTACGATCATTCTGAATGGGCAGTCGCGTTTATTTGAAGGGCTTTCCGATTCTGCCAGTGTGGACGCGCTGGTGGCCGAACTCGGGTTGAAGGGCGACCGCGTCGCCGTCGAACTGAATGGCGAGATCGTGCCCCGCAGTGGGTGGGCCACCACCGGAGTGAATGATTCGGACAGAATCGAAGTCGTTCATTTTGTGGGTGGTGGCACAGTATGTTTAAGCTGATTCTTTAGATGTAATAACCTTCAGAAGTCGCTCCCACTCGTCGCCATAACTGCCCCAGCCGCCGAGCGCACGGACGCGATCCATGGCCGCCTGGCTCATGCGCTGCTGAAGCGCAGGGTCATCGGCAAGCTGCTGCATTCGATCGGTCAGCGCAGCGGCGTCGCGTATGGGAACGATGAAGCCTTCGACGCCATCGGTAAAGAGATCTTCGCCGCCTGTATTGGTCGAGCAGAGCACCGGACAACCGCAGGCCAGTGCCTGTCCTTGTACCAGGGCAAGGCCCTCCTCGATGCTGGGCAGAACCATCACGTGGCTGGAACTCATCAGTTCCGCCAGCCGGGGTTGTGTGACGGACCCCAGAAATTCGACATCTTCGCGCGGCAGCCGCCCGAGAACCGATTGGATGTCGGGATGGACGGCGCCGGCAAAACGAAGACGTTTGGCCGGATGCCGGAGCGCGGCAAACGCCTCAAGCAGATAGGGAACTCCTTTGCGCAGGCCCGCCGATCCGGCGAAGAGCACCTCGAAGCGGCCGTCAGGCGGCTCCACTGTCCGGCGAAAATTTTCCAGCCGGACGCCATACGGGATGACATGAATCTTTTCCGCAGGCACGCCCATTTGAACAAAGGACCTGGCGGCGGCGCGGGAGGGTACGGTGATGGCGTTCGCCGTCTGATAAATCTCTTCTTCGCGGGCAATGTCGCGGGGGTCGGAGATGGGCCGGGACACGCCCCAGCGACGATATTCCTCAGCGACGATTTGCTCCTGATAGCGTTGGTGGGTCGAACCGCGGTCACAGATGAAGATCCCCCCACGTTGCTGAACGCGAACGCCGGTACGAAGACCGGCCCCGGAGATCGCAACAAAGGCGTCGCACGCCGGGATGCGGCGGTCTGTCCAGCGGTCGAAGGAGAGCGCGGTGGTATAGCCGAGGTGGTCGGAGAGCCAGCGTGGGTTTAGGCGGGCGCGATTGAGCAGGTACTCCGTGGTATGGAGCCAGGGAAAGGTCTCGACTTTTTCTCGGGGCAGACCTTCGCGCTTGAGCCGCTGCCACGGCCAGGTGGAATAGATCTTTTCCAGATGGCCCCGGCGGTCGAGTTCACGGGCAAGCTCAAAGTGGTGGAAGACGCCGAAGACGGCCTGGACAATTTTCATTCGCGGACAAGTCAGGAGGACGCTGATGGGATGGTATCAAATGGGCCCGTGTCGCCGGGGAAACGCATGAAGAGCGAAGGCGGGCCGCGCGGCAGCTCTAACTATACATAATATGTGTTATCAGACATAACGGAACTACCTGTACTCTGAACCACTGGGCCACTTTCCCTCCACGCGGTGTCTCACCTCTATAGTGATCGGAGCGTCTCTATGGATGCCCTGACATACGAGGTACGGTCTGTGCTGTCAGCTTCGATGAAGTCGCTCCTGCGGAGTTCCGGTGTGGTATTGGCTCTACTGCTTGCTGTCCTCGTCGGTGTAACGAATCTCCGGGCGCAGCAGGACGTCGGCTTCTCGTTGCACACGCCCTCGATTGCGCACCCGGAACCCATGACCATCTCCGGCGTCGTGGTCAACGCGGTCAGCGGCACTCCGGTCGCCCGCGCGCTGGTGCAGATAGGCGGACGGGCCACGCTGACGGGCCCCGACGGCAAATTCGAGTTCGACCAGTTCACCGCCTCCCGGCCCAATGTTCAGGTGACGAAGCCGGGCTACTACAGCTCGCTCGAAGCGAACGGCTTCGGTGGGTTCAACCTGAATCCGAGCCAGTTGGACAAGCCGCTGCACCTCAGGCTCTACCCCGAGGCCCTGCTGACCGGGACGGTCACGTCAGCGGCGGATGATGAACCCCTTGAACGAATCACAGTGACTGCGATGCGGAGCGTCCCGAACGAGAGCGGCCGCACCTGGCAGCAGGTGGCAATGGCGCAGACTAATGTACGCGGAGAGTTTCGGCTTCCCGTCCCCGCAGGTGAATACAGGCTGGAGACGCAGTATCAGATGCGCAATCTTGATGATGGCGATGTCACGATGCCTCTTATATTTCCAGCTAATACTTCCACTGAACGATTAGATTCCATCACCATCCACAGCGGCGAGCAACAGCACATCGACCTTCACCCTTCTGAGGGGATGGGCTACAAAGTTATCGTGACGCAGGAACCTGCCACAGGGTTCGCCCTCATACGCGCTCGAAAGGCAAACGGTCCCTGGTTTCAGATCAGCGAGATGAGGCTGACTGGGGATGGTCAATATCGACTGAGTCTGCCCAACGGCAGCTACACGCTGGCCGCGACCAGGTACAGTCCAGACGGACAGGAAACAGCGGAGACAAGCGTGACCGTAGCTGGTCATGATGTCTCGGGCATTCTCCTGCGATTCGTGCCAGCGCAGACGGTGCCGGTGGAGCTGCGGATGGACTCCGCAATGTCCGATAATGCGCCAGGCGCCGCGTACCGCCGTGCTGTGATGCCGGCACCCAACCCGCTATCGCTCGGGCTGATGCTGCGCAGTACGGACTCCAGCATGGATCAGCGCGTAGACAATATTGGCCCTACCCGGCAGAAAGACGGATCGATGGTGTTTCGCGTCCACCCCGGGAGCTACCGTCTGTGGGCCCGCAGCTTCGGGACATGGTACGTCGAGTCGGCCACCTACGGCGACCGCGACCTGCTGCGGCAGGAGATGACCATTGCGCCGGGCGGGGGCGGCCTGCCGATTGAGCTGATGGTCAGCAACCAGACGGGGAGCCTCGAAGGCGCAGTGAGCGTGAAGGACGAACCCTGCTCCTGCCTGGTCGCTCTGATTCCCACCACTCCGAGCCTGGCGCCGGTTATCAACTCCGGAAGCGACGATAAGGGCAACTTCTGGCTCACCCTGGCTCCGGGAACGTATCAGGCGGTAGCGTTCGAGCGGTATCACGCGCTCGATTTCAGAGACCCGGCGGCGCTGGCTCCGTTTGCCAGCCACGTGCAGACGGTGGTGATTCATGCAGGAGAGAAGGCTACGCTCCATCTGGATGCCGTGACGGAAGAGGAGATTGCGCCATGATGCGCTCCTGCACCCGACTTGCAGGGTGCTCTTCCCTGCTCTGTCTCGCGCTGTTCCTGTTTCTGGCGTGCGGCGCGATCACGTCCGGCCAGTCCGTTGCATCGAAGCCTGCGCCGCAGCAGTATCGGATTACAGGCGTGCTGGTCAACAGCGTGGACGGCTCGCCAGTAAGAAAGGGGCATCTGGAGGCGGCGCTGTCCGGCAGAGGGAGACAAGCCGGGCAGCGGCTCGGCACCGGCGAGAACACAGCCGACACCGATGACCGGAGCCGATTCGTACTTTCTCTGCCTTCGGCGGGCATGTGGAACGTCACCGCCTGGGCACGCGGGTTTGTACGTCAGGGCTATCAGCAACACGAAGAGTACACGACCGGACTCGTCCTGACCCGCGCAGAACCGTCGATGGACGTCCGTTTCGCGCTAAGCCCCGATGCCGAGATCAGCGGCACCGTGACGAATGAGGCAGGCGAGAGCATCCGCGGGGCGCAGGTATCGCTGGTGCGCGTGCGGACGTCTACGCTGGGGCTCGCCGAGCGTGCAGTCGTGGGAGCGCGAGTCACCATGACAGACGATCGCGGAATCTATGAGTTCGACGATCTGGAACCGGGGAGCTATCGTGTGCGCGTCGTGGCCCAGCCATGGTACGCGGTGGCGGCCAGACAACGACGCTCAACGACGGGGAATGATCCTCCGCTGGATCCGTCGCTCGACGTGGCCTACCAGCCCACGTGGTTCCCGGGAGTCGCTGATCCCGATGCGGCAGAGACGCTGGTCCTGAAGGGCGGCGACTCTCAGGAAGCAGATGTGGGCCTGACGCCCGTTCCGGCAATTCATCTGCTGGTCGATCCTCCTTCGAGCACGACTTCCAACGCGGGACGGAACGCGCAGCCCTGGCCCATCATCCAGCAGGTGAACCAGGCAGCTTTGCCCGGCGGCTTTATGCAGGAGTCGATCCACAGAAACGCACAGGGGCAGTTTGATGTGGATGGACTGACGCCTGGGTTATATCAGGTGCGCATCAACGGGCCCGACGGGCAAGTCCGGATGAGCCTCGTTCACGTGACAGCGGATGGTTCCCCGACCGTGAACTTCGACACAGCTTCGAGCGCGGCCAGAGTCAGCTTTCATGTAGACGGCCTGCGCGATGCCCTGCCGAACCTGCTGATCGCGGCGTTGGTCGACCCGGAGAACCAGCGCGTCGTGGCATCGACTAATCTGGGAGGCGGGCCACGCCCGATCGCCAGGTTGAACAACCCTCCGGGCACCCCCGGCAACGGGGCAACCACTCCGGAGGAGCATGTCCCATCCATCGATGTTCCTGCGGGACAATACGAGGTCGTGATGATGGGGCAGCCCGATCTTTATCTCGCCGGTGTGACGGCACAGGGAGCGCAAGCGACTGGGCGTGCGGTCACATTGCCCGCCGGCGAATCGAGCCTGACGCTGCATGTCGTCAAAGGTCGCGCGACGTTGACGGGCTTCGCCAGCTTCAAGGGCAAACCTGCCGTCGGCGCAGCCATCATGCTGGTGCCTGCAACGCTGGGCCAGACAGGTGCGCTCCAGATGGTGCGACGCGACCAGTCCAACAGCGACGGCAGCTTCAATATCGCGCAGGTTATCCCGGGACAATACATTCTGATCGCAATCAACGATGGCTGGAATATCAACTGGAAAGACAACGAGACACTTGAACGTTATCTGGCGGGCGGCGTAGCGGTCGATCTTTCCGGTGGCAACGCTGTAGCGGAAAACGTTGCTGCGCAGGCGCCGTAATGCCTCCAGCAACGATTTAATCCAGCGTGCAAATGTGTTAGATTCAAATGAGCCTGCAATACCGCGGAGAGATGGCCGAGTGGCTGAAGGCGCACGCTTGGAAAGCGTGTATACCGCAAGGTATCCAGGGTTCGAATCCCTGTCTCTCCGCCAGCAAACCCCACCCTGAAATTCAATGTTGTTGCGGACTGGCCGTTTTCGCGGGACCAGCCGAGACATGACCTGCACCCTCTGTCAGGTCGATGATGCGATCAATCTTTGCAGGAGGGGCAAACGCTTCAGTCACGCCGGAAGGCCAGCGGACCTCGAGACTGGTCAGGTGTGTCTCCTGCCCGAGGCCGAAGTGGATGCGCAGATCATTCGACGAATCATAGCTGGAGCCGCTCCGCACTTCATCCACCCAGATCCGTTTCGCTGAGTGCAGAGTGACGCGCGCGCCGATAGCATCGCGGTTCGAGACTGTGCCGGCGAGATGAAATTCAATCCAGTGATTCTCATTCTTTGCGACGTTGACCAGCAGCATCGGGCGGTCGCTAAGATTGTTGATCACGGCTTCAAGCCGCCCATCATTAAAGAGGTCGCCAATGGCAAGCCCGCGGCTGGAGCGAGGTTCAGTAACCCCGGGGCCGGAGGTCTTCGAGAGATCGCGGAACTTTCCGTTGCCGAGGTTGTAGTAGAGAAGACGCGGCTCGCGGTAGGTCGAGCCGAGCTTCGCTGAATCAACCTCAGGATAAACGTGCCCGTTGACAACAAGCAGGTCGGGCCAGCCGTCGTTATCGACATCGGCAAACATCGTCCCCCAGCCAAGGGCGTCCGTGTTCGTGCCAAGACCCGCCGGAAAGGTCATGTCCGTAAACGAGCCGTCACCGTTGTTGTGGTAGAGGGTGGAGGTGTCGTCGGAGAAGTTGGTCTTGAAGAGATCGAGATGACCGTCGCCATCGTAGTCGGCTGAAGTAGAACCCATGCCCGCCTGCTCGCGTCCGTCTTCGTTGAAGGCCACGCCCGCGTCGGCGGCCACATCGGTGAAGGTGCCGTTGCGATTGTTCCGGTAGAGGATCGCGGGAGTCGAGTCGCATGCAACGTAAAGATCGGGCCAGCCATCGTCGTTGTAGTCGAGCGTGGTGATCGAAAAGCAGTAATGGCCGTAGGTCTTTTGAAAGCCGCTCACTTTGCTGACGTCTTCAAACGTCCCATTGCCGAGATTGTGATAAAGGATGTTGCTGGTGAACGCGAGGCCGCGCGGGCCGCACATCACAGGCACTCCCTTCCAGATGCAGCTCGGATTCTCGCCGGGCGCGGGTGTATTCGCCAAATCGAAGTGAACGTAGTTGGCAACGGCGAGATCGAGTTTGCCGTCGCGGTCGTAGTCGATGAAGGCGCAGCCGGTTCCCCACTCTTTGCCAGTGCCCGCGACTCCCGCCTGCTCGGCCACCTCTTTGAACGTGCCATTGCCCTGATTGTGATAGAGGCGATTTTTTCCATAGCCGGTGACGTAGAGGTCGTCGTAACCGTCGTTGTCGTAGTCGCCCACGCAAGCGCCCTGCCCCCACGCTGTCGAAACGAGCCCAGCCTTCGCGGTCACGTCGGTAAAGGTGCCATCGTGATTATTGTGGAAGAGGTGGCTCGTCGGTGCAGGCCCCGCCGTCTTCTCACCTGGAAGCGTCGTGCCGTTGACGATGAAGATGTCGGGCCAGCCATCGCGGTCATAGTCGAGAAGAGCGACGCCGGAGCCGGTGGACTCGATGATGTAGTGCTTGGCTTCAAAGTTGCCGTTTACATCGAGCACCGTGATGCCAGCCTTCGCCGCGACGTCGACAAACCACGCCGGAGAAGGATGGTCCGTCATCGCCGGATACGGCTGCTGCGCAGCGGCGCACGCGACCAGAAGCACGAGCACGCCTGCGAAGATGAGGACTTGACGTTTCATGGCTTGGTCGCGGACGACGCTGCTTTGGCTGCCGATGATACCTGACTCCCCATCGCCATGGTCTTCAGAATCTTGCCGCCCTCCTGAATCACATAGAGATGGTTCGCCGCGAGGCCGACGAGTTTGTCGGCTGCGCCTGAGGGCCAGTTGATCTCGACATCGGCCTTCGTTGCGCGGTCAAGACCAAAGTGAATCCGAAGGTCACTCTGCGAGTAATAGCTGCCTCCGCTACGCACCTCCTCCACCTGTACAAAGGGCTTGGCCGCGCCGGGCGGCGTTGTCCTCACGCTGATCTTTGCGCCGATTCCGGTTCGGTTCGATTTCGTTCCGACGGTGCGAATCTTGATCCAGTTGCGTCCCGTCGTCGAATCGCAGCGAAGCAGTTGCGGAAGTGCGTTCATGCAGTTGACCACCACGTCGATGTCGCCGTCGTTGTCGTAGTCGCCGAAGGCGCAGCCGCGTGCAGGCGCACGTTCGGTAATGCCCGGCCCGCCCTTCGTCGTCACCTCTTCAAACTGCCCATTGCGCAGATTGCGGTAGAGATACTTATGCTCCGCGTAGGGGGCTTCTACCGGAGTGCCATCGACTTCGGGATAAACATGGCCATTGCAAATCAGAATGTCGAGCCAGCCATCGTTATCCATATCGAAGAAGCCAACGCCCCAGCCAAGCAGGCGCGTGTTGACTCCGAGGCCAGCCTGGTAGGTGCGATCGTCAAAGGTGCCATCGCCTAGATTGAGATAGAGCGAATCGGTGTCGCCTGCAAAGTTTGTCTTCACGATATCGAAGTGACCGTCGCGGTTGTAATCGCCGACGGAGACACCCATCCCGGCCTGCGGCTTGCCGTCAGGCGAATACGCAACACCCGCCTCGATGGCGACATCCTTGAACGTACCGTTCTTCTGATTCTGATACAACGTTGCAGCGGTTGAATCGTCGGCGACGTAGATGTCCGGCCAGCCATCGCCGTCAAAGTCCGAGACGGCGACGGAAAGGCCATACGTTCCAATGGTGTCCCACATGCCGCTCTTCTCCGAGACATCGGTGAACGTACCGTCGCCGTTGTTGTGATAGAGAATGTTCTTCCCGCCCTGCAAACCCGGCGGTCCGCAGGCCACCTGAATGCCCTTGTACTGGCAGCCTGCTGCCTCGGGCAGCGGCGCGGTCTTGATGTCGAAGTCAATATAGTTGGCGACGAAGAGGTCGAGATGGCCGTCGCGGTCGTAGTCAAGAAACGCGCAGCCGGAGTTCCATCGCGTCTTCGGCTGCATTAAACCCGCTTCTTTGGTCACGTCCGTAAAACTGCCGTCGCCGTTGTTGCGATAGAGAACGTTCTGGCCATAGTAGGTGACGAACAGATCGTCCCATCCGTCATTGTTGTAATCGCCGACGCAGCAGCCCTGCCCCCATCCTGAGCGGCCAACTCCAGCCTTCAGCGTCACATCGGTAAACGTGCCGTCGCGATTGTTTTTGAAGAGACGAGAGATCGGCTCACGGCCCTTCGGAAAGCCGCCCAGTCGAGTGCCATTGACAAGAAAGATGTCGAGCCAGTCATCGTGATCGTAGTCGAAGAAGGCAACGCCGCATCCGGTGGTTTCAAGCAGATACCGGTTCTTGTGCTCGCCACCGTAGATTGTTCGTGCGTTCAGGCCGGACTCGCGCGCAACGTTGATAAAGCTGACATCGAGCGGCATTCCCGCGACAGGTGAAGGCAAACCCTTGGGCGCCGGACGCGGGGTGGCATTGTAGGTAGGGCGCGATCCACCCATCGTCTGCGAGTCGGCTTGAGACAGCGGCGCGGCAAGCGCAAGCACATCGTCAAGCGAAAGAACCAGCGCCGTGGTGGACAGCGAGGTGATAAAACTGCGGCGCGACCAGCTCAAACCAGACTCCTCCGGGCCTTGCTCCCGGCGCAGACGCTCGAATCGCTTCGCCCGCCATGCGGTTGTTATATCAAAAGTGCGACGGCCAATCATTGAGGCCGAGGGTTCACCATCAAGTTTTAAGGATGCGCAGGCGAAGCCTCCGTTGACGACGCGATCTGCTCGGCCTTTTGCCGTTCGAGAGCAGCGGCAACATGTTCGCCCTCCCGGTCAAGCGCCTCTGCGAGCGCCCGATGAGCGTCTGCGTAATTCGGATCTGCGGCGACGGCAGTCTGGAGTTGCGCAAGCGCCTCTGCAAGCTTGCCTTTTTTGAGCAGGGCGCGCCCCGAGTCGAGCGCGAAGTTCGCGCGCTGGCGGCTGACCGCGATGCGACTCAGTTCAGCAGCCGTTTTCCGTTCAGCCACAGCGCCCGCGTGGTCTCCCTGCTGGCTGAGGATTGCAGCGAGCGTAATGTGAGGACTGGGCTGCGTGGGCAGTAACTCAATCGCACGTCGCAAGGCTGTCACTGCCTTGTCGAAGTTGTTCGTCTCCTTATAGACACTGCCCAGGATGGCCCAGGCCTGACCATTGTCAGGGCGCAGAGTCGTAGCGCGCTCCAACGCCATCTCTGCATCGGCAAAGCGGCCAAGCTGCATGTACAGAACGCCAAGCGTGTACGGCGGATCAGGTAGCTCCGGGTCCAGCTTCCCTGCCTGTTCAAACTCCGGAATCGCCGCGGCAGGCTCGTCCTTGAGCTTGAGCGCAAGGCCGAGGTCGTAATGAATCTGCGGATTGTCCGGCGCAAGCGCGATGCCCGCGCGAAACTGCTCCATAGCATGGCTCAGGTCGCTCTGTTGCAGATACGCAACGCCGAGGTCCTCGCGCAACGTGGCGCTCTTCGCGTTGAGCGCCAGCGCGCGGTTGTAATACGGAATCGCCTCCTTCGCGTTTCCCGTCTGGACAAGTGCAAGCCCAAGATTGGTCAGCGCGTCAAAGTCCTTCGGCCGCGCGGCAACAACCTGCTTAAACAATGGCTGCGACTCGCGGGCATTGCCGTTCGATTGCAGAGCAAGGGCAAGCTCGTACTTAATGTCGATCGACGACGGAGCAAGCGTCAGTGCATGTCGCAGTACTGCAACTGCCTGCTCATCCTGATTGTCTGCCCGCAACACACGTCCAAGCTGCCTCGCGTAGTCGGCATTGCTCCCTTGCGTCAGCGTGTTCGCTTCGGTCAACTCCTTAACCGCGTCATCCGGACGATTTTGATTGAGCAACACAGAACCGAGATGATAGTGAGCGGAGGCGAGCTTCGGCTCCAGCGTGATGGCAGTCTGAAAGTGCGAGGCCGCTTCGTCGTACTGCTGCTGCTGTGCCAGCAATGTGCCAAGCGCATCGTGCAGCCCAGCGACGTTCGGCGAAGCCGCAAGGGCAGCCTCAATCTGCTTCTGCGCGTCAGCCGTGTGCCCGGTTGCCGAAAGCGACGTTGCATACACGATCGCTGCCTCCGGCGTGAGCGGTGCTCCGGATTTCATTCGGTCGAAAAGCTGAAACATCTCAACCGACTTTGCGTACTCGCGAAGCTGCCCTTCCACCATCGCCAGGCTGAGCACAGCATTGGCGTCGTGTGGGTCAAGCCTGTGCGCCTCCTCAAGCTGACCCGCTGCCGCGCGCGCATCACCTTCTGCAAGCAGCACCGTGCCGTAGGCAGCATGTCCCGCTGCAACGTTCGGGGCAAGCCGCACCAGCTTGGCGAACTCCGCATGAGCAGTGCGCAGATCGTTGCGCTGATAGGCAGCCGAGCCCGCGCGAAAAGCCTCTCCAGCCTCCTTCAGTGTGGCGCCTTCGGCACGCTTTGCCGGAGCCTGTGCGCGCAAGAACGGCACAGCGACAGTGATGATCCCGAGGAGAAACAGCGAACGTACCCGAACAAATTGCATGATGTGCGTGATTGTACTCAGTGAACGTCTTCGAGTTTCGGCTGGCTCGCTGCCTGAAGTTTCTGTGCCGTATTGACCTCGCGGCTCGCATCCGCCGTGCGGCCCAGCGAACGATAGGCCTGGCTGAGCAGGCTGTGAGTCATCGAGTTGCCGGGATCCATGCGCTCGGCGCGCTCCAGATACATCGCCGCGTTGACGGGGTCCTGGCTTCGCAGCAGAGCCTTACCCAGCAAAATGTAGGGTCCGGTCGAGGCCGGCTCCAGAAGCAGCGCACGCTGCAATGACTGCTGCGCCTTGGTGTAATCACCCGCTCGGATATACGCATCGCCCAACCTGTCGTAGATGCTGCCGTCGAGGGGATTGCGTGCGCGTTCTTTCTCGAATTCGGCAATCGCAACGTCGAGATGCTCACCCGCCAGCGCAATCTCTCCCAGCAACTCGTGCGCCAGCGGAAGCTGCGCGTCCAACTCCAGCGCCTTCGTCGCATACTGCTGCGCGATGGGCAGGTACTCGCGCCGGAACAACATCCTTGCAGCTAGAAGATATGCCTGCGCGGAGTCCGGTGCGAAGCCGTACTGTACGGCAAAGGCATGGCGCGCCCCGTCGTAGTTGCGCGTCTCGACATAGCAAAGCGCAAGGACATAGCTTGGATCGACTCGCGTCTGAGCATTCCAGTCATGCGCTGCTTCAAGAAACGGGATCGCCTTCGCAGGCTGCCCGAGACGAAACAATGTCAGGCCGCGCATCTGCGTTGACTCCAGATCGTGTGCATCCTGTTGTAACGCGCTGGCAAAGGCCGCATCGGCTTTCTGAAAGCTGTTCTGCTGATAGAGGGCCACGCCTCGAAGGCGATACACGCCAGCCGGAACGGGCTGTTGCGCGGCAAGAGCATCGAGCTGCTTGAGCGCCTCGTCGGAATGTCCGTGGTCGATCATCTGGCGAAGCTGGGCCAGATTCGCCGTAGAAGAGGCGCCCGGACTTTCCAGTGACTGCCCTCCCGATGCAGCCGCCGCTACAGCGAGTGCGAGAGCAACGAAGGCTGTATGCAGAGCATTCATGGGCAACCTTGACCTGAGTGTAATCGATAGAGAAAGGGGAGCCGAAGCTCCCCTTTCGCCTTCATCGCTCACGGGATCAGAACTGCATGCTCACCGAGAACTGTAGCTGGCGCGGATTCGTGGTGCCATCCTTGCCGGGGCCGTTGCTGATCGTTCCGTCATTTCCGCTGGGCGAGCCGAAATTGATGTAATTGAAGACATTGTAAGCATCCGTGCGGAACTTGATGGAGGCAATCTCACGGATCGGGAAACTCTTCATCAGCGACAAGTCTGTATTGAAGAAATGCGGTCCATAGAGGCTGTTTCTCCCCAGCGTTCCTATCTGGTCAACTCCTGGCGCCGTGAAGGATGAAGACAGGGCGGCTGCATTAAAGTAGCGGAGAGACGTGTACGGGGCCCCGGTGATCTGATGGTGGAAGTTTGCTCGGTCTCCATTCATGTAACAAGGCGCCGAGCCCGGAATCCCCGGACATCCTCCAAGCGTCAGCGTAAACGGCAATCCGCTGGAGAAGTTCAAGATGGGGCTCACTTCCCATCCTCCGATGATCTCGTTCGTAACAGCGTTCACATGGCCGCCGAAGGGCTTGTTTCTTCCGAAGGGAAGTTCGTACAGACCATAGGCGATGAACTGTTGACGGCGAAGGAAGCCATCGTTCCCCTTGGTGGCCGAGTGGCTCCAGGTGTAGTAACTGTTTTGCCAACTGATCGCGTGCTGCCAGGCATAGTTTGCGTTCACTGACAGACCGTGGGCAAACTGTTTGGTGAGCGTGACCTGAAGCGCGTTGTAGTGGGTATTGAAGTCATCGCTGTACTCGGTGATGCCGTTGGTCCAGCCGCACTGACCCTGGCCGATGAGCGGATCACTTACGTGGTAGTTGGAATCTGCACATGCAGGAAGCTTCCCACCGTAGTAGCGCATGAGATAGGTTTGATTGTTTGTTCCTCCTGAAGGAGAAATGCCGGGTACCGGTTGACCGTTCAACGCCTTGACGCCGGGGTACTGTGTGGTCGAACTCACCGTTGGATCGAAGTGCAGTGCCTGGCCGGTAATGCTGTATTGAGCAGGCAGATTGATCGCCGCTTCCATCGGGTTGGTCGTAGTGCCGCTCCCGTCACCTAGCGTGTGGGTGCCTTTGTTGCCCACGTAGGCGACTGTGAGGGAGAGAGTCGGCGTAAGCGACTGCTGGACGCTCAGGTTCCATGCATCGAGAGTCGGGAGACGGAGCGGGTTGGGCCTGGCGCGCGAGTTCACCAATGTGCCAGGATTTGGGAGCAGACCGTTGCTAGGAACGACAAAGGGCGTCGGCGCGGGTGGACCTTGATCCAGAGTGAAGGCTGCGCTATTTGCTCCTCCTGTCTGTGTCACCTGCTGGCTGGAGAGAACAGGAAGATTCTGGGTCGCAGCGTGACCAAAGATCGAACCGAATACGCCGATGTCGAAGCTGCGGCCATAACCGGCTCGAATCACCGTATCCGGACGCACCTGGTACGCTACTCCGATTCTTGGACTCCACGTGTTGGTCGTTCTTTTCCAGTTCATATTGCTGCCAACACCGCCAACACCTGCGACATTGAGGTAGCCGGTAGCCGGATCCAGGAGCGAACCGTTGCCTTTGGAGTTGATGGTCTCCGGGAAGTAAAACTCATAGCGAAGCCCATAGTTGACCGTCAGCTTTGGGGTTGCTCTCCAGGTGTCCTGCGCATAGAAGAAGTCGCGTTTCTGGAACTCCTTCGCGTTGGTCGAGGTGCTGACGTAGCGCAGGAAGTTGGTCACCTTGCCTAGAGCGAACGTCGCAAAGCCCAATCCACCGGGAGTCGCAAGGTTTGGATTAGAGGTGTAGTTGTTGCTGAAATAAAGGATGCCGGTACGGTCGTTATCGCTTGGGACGCGCAGATTACGCGCATAACGAATGTCGGCTCCGAACTTCAGCCCGTGGTTGCCAAGCATCTTGGTCCAGTTGTTTACGATCTGATACTGGTCCTCCCGCTCGGTCAGGGGGCAGTTGCAGCGGTCCACGTTCAGGCCCGCGCCATACTGCGGTCCCTGAGCCTGTGGGTTGGCGGGAGACGCTCCACTCAGTGAGCCAACTTCGGTGAGTTGGAAGCTCGGCGCACCGCTTGTGAACGACGTGCCCGTATTCATACCGGGAATACCAAGCTGGGTGGCCAGGTCGGTGCCCTGGTCATATTTGCTGGTGTTGATGTTGTACCGGAAGTAGCCGAGGCGCACATCGGTCACAAGGTTCGAGTTGATTGCCACGTCGGTTCCAAGCGCAACGCTGTCGTTGGCTCCCTTTGAGGTGCCACCATACCCGCCGAGTCCGAACCCCGCGCCGCCTGCCTTGCCGAACATGACCGTTCCGCTCAGGACATCGGTAAACCGGCTAAACCGGCCAAAGAAGTGAGTCTTCTCATTCATCTGGTAGTCGCCGCGCACGTCCCACTGGTCGCTATTCAAGCCTCCGGTGCCTGCGCCGGCATAGTTGTTTTTAAGCCTGTCGAACGAGCCAGGTGCGTTCGGCTTGTATGGCTCCAGAAGAGCGAAAAAGTTCTTCGCCTGCGTGGATACCTGGGCAGCGGGAATCACGTTATTCGGATAGGGCTGGCCGTTTGCCTGATAGATGATGCCCGCACCGGTCGGCGTCACACCCGCTGCATATTCGCTGAAGTCGCAGCCCGGAATTCCGCTAGGCCCAACCTCTTTGCCGAGACATGTCTCTACCAGCAGGGACGACGGCACTGTCTGGACGTTCGAGGTTCCGACTTTCTGACGCACGCCCTGATAATCGCCAAAGAAAAACAGCTTGTCTTTCAGGATCGGCCCGCCGATGGAGCCGCCAAACTGGCTCTTGAGTTGGCCTGGGAAGATGGCACGCCCGGGTCCCTGCGTGAATGGGTCCTTCGCCAGATTGGCTCCGCTTTGGCGATAGAGAAACGCCGAACCGTGGAAGTTGTTCGATCCCGACTTCGTCTGCGCCGTGATGACTGACGCGACGGCTTTTCCGAACTCCGCATCGTAGTTCTGCGTCGTGATCTTCGTTTCCGAGAGCGAATCAAGATTGGGATTGACGACGATAATCCCGAGAATAGGGTCCTGGTTGTCGGTGCCATCGAGTTCATAGGCGACACCCGCGAACGCCTGGCCATCTACCATGATCTGCTTGCTTCCCTGCGGATTTTCGCTGGCGGCGTGACTCCAACCAAGCTCCTGCGCGCCCGGCAGCAACAACTGCAAGCCGGTAAAGTTTCGGCCCGGAAGCGGGAGGTCCTGAATCTCCTTCGATTGAAAGACGGTGGAGACATCTGCGCGGTCGGTCTTCAGCAGCGGAACGGCGTCGGCGTTCACCTCCACCGTCTGTGTGGACGCGCCCGCAGCCAGCTCCGCCGTCACCTTCACCGAGGTGTCGGCAAACACCTGAATGCCCTTCTGTTCATAGGTCGAAAAGCCCGTGGCCGTGACCTTCAGGTTGTAGGTGTCGGGAATAAGGTGATCCACGGTGAAGTCGCCGCTACCGTTCGACTGGACTGTGCCTGTAGTGCCCTTGGCCACGTCGGTAACGAGGATGGTCGCATTGGGGATTACGGCCCCGGTTGCGTCTGTGACCGTTCCGTAGATGGATCCGTAAACTGCCTGGCCAAACCCAGCCGGCGTCAGCGTCACCAGAAAAACTGCCAGGACTGCCAGGAGCGATCGTGTTGCTCGCACTCTCTGCATAATCGTGCCTCCAAAAGCCGTGCTTGAATCTTGTTCTGTTGACCCCGCCCCAATCTACGGTTGGACATCAGGCGGAGCATGGTGAACTTCCGTTCCCGTTTTCTTTCGGATATGGACGCCGGTACATGGCGTGTCCTGAAAAATACGTGATTGCAATGCGCAATGTCAATACCAATACAATACAAATACGTTTACCAATCGAAGATAATGACATGTCAATCTTATTCTCACCCGGGCAAACTCCAATGCGGTCCGACCTCTTTCCAGTCAGGTTCCAGCAAAGCCCCGCGGTCGCTATCGCTAAGACCATCAATATCAACCCGTTGGAGGATAAACACCTTCAATCAGCCATTCGATGGTAGGAGAAAGAGTTCCACCAAAAGGTTGACCACGTGGCCAAAGAAAATTTTCGCTATCTGTAAAGCGACATACGAAATGTCTATACAATCAGTGGGAGCGTCCGTCGGCGAGGAAGCCGTTTCAGGGATCCGGGGTTTCAGTGAAGAAAACACGAGGCACCAGCGGCGGAAAGCAACGAGCGGCTAAGACCCGCCCGGACACCACACGCATCGAAGCGGTGTCGGAGTTCCCTGCCCCAGACGCTCCGCGTTACCGGCAGATCTACGAAGACCTCCATGCTGCCATCCAGCATGGAGCCTTCCAGCCCGGAGACAAGCTGCCCAGCGAGGCAGAGTTGGGCAAGCGATACAACACCTCGCGCATCACCGTAGCGAAAGCCGTCAACGAACTACAGTTGCAGGGCCTGGTCACGCGACGGCCTGGATCCGGAACGCACGTCCGCGCCCCACTCGTCTCCACCGGACACGTCTTCGGTCTGCTCATACCCGACCTCGGCCGCACGGAAATCTTCGAGCCCATCTGCCATGGCATGATGCAGTCGCCGCTCTCCAAACAGCACTCGCTCCTGTGGGGACACTCCATGCGCGAAGCGACGCAGCAGGAAAAAGAAGCGGAGCAGTTGTGCCATCAATATATCGCGCAAAAAGTCTCCGGCGTCTTCTTTGCACCGCTCGAGTTCACGCCGGAAAAGGACGCAGTAAATCAGCGCATTGCAGCGGCGTTGGACCGCGCAGGAATCGCCGTCGTGCTGCTGGACCGCTGTTTTGCGCCCTATCCCATGCGCTCCAAGTACGATCTTGTCGGCATCGACAACCGCCAGGCCGGGTATCGCATTACCGAACATCTGCTGCTTGATGGAGCGACCCGTGTAGCATTCGTTGCCAAGCCTCAGTCCGCCTCCAACGTCACCGCGCGGATCGCCGGCTACAGAGAGGCGCTCATCGCGCATGGGCTGCGTTCGCAGAAGGACATGGTCTGCTTCGGCGATCCGGACGACCATACTTTGATCGAGAAGATGATTCGCGAGTTCAAACCGGATGGCATCGTCGGCGCAAACGACTTGACGGCGGCGCGTGTCATGGCGAGCCTCACCAAACTAGGCGTGAAGATACCCGAAGAGGTACGTCTGGTAGGCATCGATGACGTGAAGTACGCCGGCATGTTGCCCGTCCCACTGACCACGCAGCATCAGAACTGCGCCGACATCGGCGCCATGGCATTGGCCACCATGCTGCAACGGCTCGACAACCCGAATCTGCCCACCCGCGATGTCCTGCTCCAGACTCATACCGTCGTGCGAAGATCATGCGGAACACACCTTTCGGCGCATCATAAGTCCTTGTAGAGAATGATGGTAGGCATTATTGCTATGTCATTGCTTCGCATTTGTCATGGCTAATGCTATAGTGTTCGGAACTCACGGGAGGCCGAACCACAATGTCAAAACGCTGTCGTACCTCATCTCGTCTTATTGGCTGGATACCGATTGTATTTATGCTCGCTACCCTGACCCTCATGACTCCCGGAAGCGTCGCGCAAGGTCGCGCCGCGCAGCCCGACAGCGGCCCCTGGTGGAGACACGCTGTGATCTACGAGATCTACCCGCGCAGCTTTCAGGACTCCAACGGTGACGGCATCGGCGACCTGAACGGCATCACCTCGCGGCTCGACTATCTCGAATCGCTCGGCGTCAACGCCATCTGGCTCTCGCCTGTCTATCCTTCCCCGCAGGTGGACTTCGGGTACGACATCTCCGACTACGAGAACATCGACCCGCAATACGGCACGCTGGCTGACTTCGACCATCTTGTCCAGGAGGCAAAGAAGCACAACATTCGCATCCTCATGGATATGGTGATGAACCACACGTCCGACAAGCACAAATGGTTCATCGAGTCGGCAAGCTCGAAGACGAACCCGAAGCGCGACTGGTATGTCTGGCGTGACGGCAAAGGCGTGGACGCGAAGGGCAAGCCGATTCCTCCCAACAACTGGGTCAGCCTCTTTGGCGGCTCCGCATGGCAGTACGACCCGAAGACGAAGCAGTTCTACTACCACAAGTTCTACCGGCAGCAGCCGGATCTGAACTGGCGGAATCCCGAGGTCGAAAAAGCCATGTTCGGCGCGGTCAGGTTCTGGCTCGATCGAGGCGTCGCGGGTTTCCGGCTCGACGCGGTTCCAACGCTGTTTGAAGACCCTAAATTGCGCGACGAGCCCGTACTCGGCGGCACCAATGCGCAGGGCGACCCAAACCTCGACGACATCTACACCAACAATCTGCCGGAGGTCCACGACGTCATGCGCCGCCTGCGCGAGGTCGTCAACGAGTATCCCGGAGACCGTGTGCTCATTGGCGAAACGTATCTGCCCAACGTGCAGGAACTCGACAAGTGGTACGGCGGCGCAAAGCATGACGAGTTGCAACTCCCGATGGACATGCAGGTGGGCTTTATCAACAAGCTCAACGCTTCCCTGTTCCGCAAGCGCATCCAGGACGCCGAGACACGCATCGACGGCAATCAGCCTCTCTTCGTCTTCGACAACCACGACAACCGCAGAAGCTGGGACCGCTACGGCGACGGCATCCACAACGAGGCCATCGCCAAAGTTGTCGCGGTCACGCTGCTTACTTCGCACGCGACCGCGCTGATGTATTACGGCGAAGAGATCGGCATGGTCACGTCCACCCCCAAACGTAAGCAGGACGTGAAGGACCCCATCGGTATCACAGGCTGGCCAAAAGAAAAGGGCCGCGATGGCGAGCGCACGCCTATGCAGTGGGACAGCTCCAAAAACGCCGGCTTCAGCACCGCCGATAAAACATGGCTCCCGGTCGCGTCCAACTACCGCACAGTCAACGTGAAGGTGGAAGATAGCGAGCCGAACTCGCTGCTCAACTGGCACAAAAAACTGATTGCCATGCGCAGAAGCGATCCGGCACTGCGCAGCGGCAAACAGATCATGCTCGACGACATCAATCCCTCGGTGCTGTCGTATGTGCGTAAAGGCGTCAATGGCGGCCCGTCGGTTGTGGTTGCGCTCAACTTCACCAACCAAACGCAGACGGTGTCACTGGATCTAACAAGGGCTGGGGTCACGGGCAGCACGGTCAAAACGCTGATGACCGATGCTCCGGCGCTCGAAGGCACATCCAGCCTGCGTCATCTGACGCTTCCGCCGTTTGCATCGTGGATCGGCAGCGTGCAATAGCACTCTCCGCTTGAAGAGGCGCCTGACGCTGGACGAGAGCGTCAGGCGCATTTTTTCTACAGGTTTCGTTTCGCGAGGTGTTTATGGGCCGCTCTCGATGGATGTACGCACTTGTTCTGCTTGTGTTCGCGTGGCCCGCATACTCGCAGGCAGCTAAACAGAACAACGACGCCAATGCGCGCATACTCCAGTACATCGATCAGGGATGGACCACGCTTTCGCGCTCCATGAGCGATTGCAAATCCATGGTCGATCCAAAGGTGACAACGACGCCGATTCTCTACCTGCCGGCGAAGATGCCCATCCCGCCCGCAGTCGAGTCGATGGAGAAGCACTGCAAGGTCGAAGTGCGCAGCCTGCCACGCACCATCGCACGCATGGGCGACGTGCGCGTCTCTGAAATCCCCGACGAGGGACTGCTCTACCTGCCGCATCCCTACGTTGTTCCCGGCGGCCGCTTCAACGAGATGTACGGCTGGGACAGCTACTTCATCGTGCTCGGTCTCGTGCAGGATGGCCGCACCGATCTGGCGCGCAACATGGTGGAGAACTTCTTCTTCGAGATCGCCAACTACGGCGCCATTCTCAACGCGAACCGTACGTACTATCTGACGCGCTCGCAGCCGCCGTTTCTCAGCTCGATGATCCGCGAAGTGTACGAGCACCCGAACGGTCATCCGCTCTCGAAGGCCTGGCTGGCCTCGGCCTACAGTTATGCCTCACGCGACTATGCACTGTGGACGCGCGCTCCGCATCTTGCCGGAGACACCGGCCTGGCCCGGTACGACGACATTGGCTCAGGCCCCGTGCCGGAGATGGCCGATGACAGCAACTACTACTCCGACGTCATCCGCTGGCTGCTCGCACACCCGAACGTCCATACCGACTATCTCATCGATGCGCCGGACAATCCTACTCCTGCACAAGCCGACGAATTAGCAAAGACAAGCTGCGACATCGCTGCTTCCAAAGTCTGCGCCCGCGCGCATGTCAACGGGCACCGCCTGACCAGCGAGTTCTATCGCGGCGACCGCGCCATGCGCGAATCGGGCTTCGACCCCAGCTTCCGCTTTGGCCCGTTCAGCGGTTCAACGAACCACTACGCGCCCGTGTGCCTGAACAGCCTGCTCTACAAATACGCCCGCGACATGGCGCACTTTGCCACCTTGCTGGGTCGCCCGAAAGAAGCTTCCGCGTGGGACCGCCGCGCGGAAGCACGCCGCGTTGCCGCCAACAAATATTTCTGGAACGCCAAAGCGGGAATGTTTTACGACTACAACTTCACCACGCACACGCAATCCACCTACAACTACATCACCGTCTTTTATCCGCTGTGGGCAGGGCTCGCATCGCCACAGCAGGCAGCGGCAGTCGAGCGGCATCTCTCGCTCTTCGAGCACGAGGGCGGCATCGCCATGAGCGACTACGACTCCGGCACGCAGTGGGACCTGCCCTACGGCTGGGCCCCGACAAGCTGGCTCGCCATCCATGGCCTCGACGAATATGGATTCACGCAGGACGCCGCACGTCTCTCCGCAAACTTCTCGCGGACCATCCTACAGAGCTTTGAGCGCGATGGCACCACCCGCGAAAAGTACAACGTCGTCAGTGGCTCCGCCAACATCGACGTAGCGACAGGCTACAAGAGCAACGTCGTTGGCTTCGGCTGGACCAATAGCGTGTATCTGAAGATGCATCAACTCCTGAAAGAACAGCGAGGCAAGGCTGCGGCCGCGTTGCACAGAGACCACGCACCACATGCACTGCTCGCTACCAGCGCACAGTAACAGTCCTCGTCTGATAGCCGCTGCCCGAGGGAAAATCGACTACCAGCGCATCCGCCAAATCAGCACCCCTAGCTTCACGTCCCTTCGCACCATGCGGTGCCGAGACCACGCGAGCGCCCTCAACACGAAGCGTGAGCTTCGCAGCATTCTGACGCAGCGGAAGTTCGACCGACGTCCCACCCATCGCTTCGAGTTCGAGCGTAAGTGAGTGCGGAGTTGTCGTTTCATCAAGCACCTTCATCTGCGACGTGCGCGCCCCGGGCAGCGGCAGCCCATGTGGCACCGCAACCTCCACAGCAGGTAGCGCAAATGTAATCGACGCGCCATCCGCAGCCGCACGCGCACCAGTGGCATCGCTCGCCAGCCGGACAACCGGGCCGGAGACAGTCGAAACACTCACAACCAGCGCCTGACCGCGCCGCTGATAATCCAGCGAACACACCGATTGCCCCACGTGAAGCCGTTCGACCTCAGCATGGTCCCAGTCCGCCGGAAGATGCGGATCGAGCCGCACAACACTCGCCAGCGCGTCTACGTCGATGCCAAACAATCCTCGCAACGCGGGCGTGATAACCATCGCAGAAGACCAGAGCTGATGACTCGTGCTGCGCCCAAAGGGCTGAAAGAACGCGCCCGAGAGCAACTCCGTCACTGCGCCAGGGTCCTGCGTCGTTGTCTGGTCTGCGTTCTGCATCAGGTGCGTGTAGCCTGCAAGCGCATGGCCAGCGCGATACTCCGCCAGCGACGTCCAGCCGGTAAAGAGCGGCCACACCGAACCCTGGTGATAGCTGATGGGGTCGTAAAATGGCACGCTCTCCGCCACATCGCGCAGTCCCCAGTCGGTAGAAAAATCATGCGAAGCCCAGCGCCGGAAGCTCGCATCAGAATGCGCCAGTCCCGCTCCGCCGTTCCACCACGCAATCGTCGGAAAGATCGTGGCGGTGTGGTCGAGCGCACCGTCCGCGTTGCGGCTGAACGCATACGCATCCGCCGTCGGCTCGTAGTACTCAGCCTCAATCTTCTTCGCAACACTTGTTGCACGCGCAGCAGCGGAAGAAGCTGTGGCCGTATCACCCAGCAAATTTGCGAGCTTCGCCATCGCAGCCGAAGCCTGCTGATCGAGCAGCGCAAGATAGATCTCCTGATGCGGCATTCCGCCGGGCCAACTCTCCACCCAGCCCGTGCCCTGCGCGTTGTCGTAGATGCCATCACCATCGCTGTCATGCGTCGTCTCAAACTTCCACGCCTTGTCAACCGCATCACGATGCTGCTGCACAAACGCCACGTCGCCGCTTGCGCGCACATAATCCAACATCGCGGTCAAAAACAGCGGTGTCGAATCAGCCGCGGCGTACATATATGGAAACGACTTCCAATCCACGTAGGCCGCAGTCTGCGAATACTCGTGCATGATCTTGCCGTCGTCGCGTTGACGCTTGATCAGGAATTCCAATTCCTCGCGTGTCAACCCGAAATCGCCAAAGCCATTCACCGCATAGAGCGTATACAGCGAGTCGCGCCCGAAGAACCACCCAAAGCCTGGCCGCGCCGAATCGCCCGAAGAGTAATACCCTGCGACCAGCCCCACTTCGCCGCTCGGCTCAGCCTTCGCGCGCAGTTGTTCAATCGACATCTCCGCCCACGTGAAGTCGCGGTTCAGACCCGTATCAGGCGTGCGGATCGCCGTCAGCGTATTCTGCATCTCCGCATAGCGCGCAGCGTGCTTCGCATAAATCTGCGGAAGCGAATCATCCAACCGTTCGAGCTTCCCTTGCAGCGCCTGCTCCGTTGCAGTTTTCATCGTCTGGCCTACTGCCATCAGCAGCGGAAAGTAGCGATTCGCATCGCGCTTCGGGTCATAGTGCAGCTTCAATTCGAGAGGATGAACCTGTGGCCGTTCCTGATACGGCGCCATGATTCCAGACTGCGCATCCGGCATCCCCACCGCTCCCGTCAAATCAGGAAAATCAGTGTGCAGCAGATAGAACCCACTCTCACCCCGCTTTACCCATTCAGGAGACGGCGTTCCTTTGCCGCGCTCCGGCCACATCGGGCGCATCTCCGGCGTAAAGCTGAACGTCAGGTCCATGGGGCGCGTGGAGTCGAACTGAAACAGCACCACTGCTCCCGTGTCATCTTCCATGTCGTCGGGAGCGAACATAATCTGCCTGACCGTAAACGCAATGTGCGAATACGTAATAACAGTACGATCGGGGTACACCTCAATCTCAGCCGCATCCGGGTTGAGTTCAATCGGAACTGAGTAGCCCTCGACATCAGCGCGAATCGTGAAATGACTCAGCAGTTTGATGGGCAGCACCCACGCCTCGAACGTCCCTTCCTGCTGGCCTGCAAGAAACCCTCGCAGTCCGGCCACGGTAAACGGCTTCCCTGCCTCCACGTGACGCCGAATGGCAAGCCCGCCGTCCTTCATCGGAAACGCATCCAGTGGCCGCAATGCGGGCGTTTGCGCCAGGGTAACTCCGCCAAGCATGACGAACGCGGCAAGAACAGTGCGCATGGTGCTCCTCTCATCCAAAAACCGCGCGGCAAATCACTCAGCCGATCCGCAGATGCCTTTTTACCATGGGTTTGTACCTGCGACGACTGCTATAGTGCTGGTTGCGGCCGCACGGCACAATCCGCCGGCTGCAAAACTCCTGTTGTCACCGTCTGCAGGGCCGCGAGGTTTGGCTCATGACATCCGCTTGGCCTCAAAGCTACTACCTGTTCGGACGCGGCCTCGGTTTCTCCGCGCTCCTCGCCGTGCTCCCGACATTGCTGCTCCTGTTTCTGCTGGCCGTGAAGCGCAGGGCTTCGTGGATCGCGGCGCTTGCAGGGCTCGCTGCAACCATCGTGCTTGCCGTAGGCGCGTATGGCATGTCGTGGCAACACACCATCAGCGCGGCCGCGTATGGCGCGGCATTCGGGCTGTTTCCCATCACGTGGGTCATTTACTGGGCGCTGGTGCTCTACCAGATCACCGTGCGCACAGCAAAGTTCGAGGTCATCAAAGACTCCATCGAATCCATCACGGCCGACGGCCGCCTGCAGGCATTGCTCATCGCCTTTGCCTTTGGAGCCTTCCTCGAAGGCTGCGCCGGCTTCGGAACTCCCGTTGCCGTCGCAGCCGCCATGATGGTTGGCCTGGGATTTGCGCCGCTTTACGCCTCGTCGCTGTGCCTGCTGGCAAACACGGCCCCGGTGGCCTTCGGGTCAATCGGCATTCCCATCATCACGCTGGCCGCCGTAACCGGCCTGCCCATCGCCGCGCTCAGTACAGACGTTGGAAAAATCTGCGCACCGGTATCGTTCTTCATCCCTGCCTATCTCATCCTCGTCACCTGCGGACGCAAAGCCGTCGGCGCCGTATGGCCTGCCGTGCTGGCGTGTGGAGCAGCGTTCGCCGTTGTTCAGTTCACAGTCTCCCGCACCATGGGCCCGCAGTTGACCGACATTCTCGCCTCACTCGCAGCCATGGGCGCACTGATGTTGCTCCTGCGCTTTTGGCAACCTACTGAAGTGGACACAACGCACCTTGCGGCCACAGAACGCCGCGAGATTCGAAAGCACTCTGCGCGCGAAGTCTGGTCTGCGTGGATGCCCTACATGCTTCTGGTCGTCTTCGTCCTCGCCTGGGGCTTTGGCCCGGTCCAGTCCTTCCTCAACCGGGCCACCTATACCTTCGCCTGGCCCGGCTTACACAACGAGATTCTGCGCCAGCCTCCAGTCGTCCGCGAAGCCGCACTCTATGGCGCAATCTTCAAAGGCAACTGGCTCTCGGCCTCGGGCACGGCATGCATGTTCGCTTCGCTTTTCTCCGCGCTGTTGGCGCGTATGCGAATCCGCGCGTTCCTCGAAGAGTGCCTTTACGTAGTTCGAATACTCATCTTCCCCACCATCACCGTCACCGCCATGCTCGCCATGGCATTCGTCATGAACTACTGCGGCGCAACAGGCACGCTGGGCCTGGCATTCGCCGCGACGGGAGCCTCTGTTCCCTTCTTCAGCTCGCTCACCGGCTGGCTCGGCGTCTTCCTCACCGGATCAGACACAGCCTCAAACGCGCTCTTCGGCAATCTTCAAGTCGTCAGCGCATCGCGGCTGGGGCTCAATCCAGTTCTGATGGCAGCGGCAAACTCAGCAGGCGGCGTCATGGGCAAGATGATCAGCCTGCAATCCATCGCGGTTGCCGCCGCAGCCACCGGCCTGTCTGTCCCGGAACAGGCAAAACTGTTCCGTTTCACGCTCCGCCACAGCCTGCTGCTCGCCTCCATCGTTGGCCTTGAGGTACTGATGTACGCCTACCTCTTCCACCACGGAGCATAACCCGGCACAAGCCGAACGCACGCCCGTTTCAGTAAACTAGGACTACCGCACACGGAGGCGGCTGAGACCTGTCATGACCTTCAGGATCATCTCGCGGACCGATGACCGCACGGACACGAAGACACTGGCTATCCCCGCGCTCGATCGCTCCATATCGAGCCCGGTTCTGGACACGCGCCGTCGCGGCCTGCACGACCTCCGCATCTCCGTCACCGACCGCTGCAACTTCCGCTGCACCTACTGCATGCCCCGAAGCGTCTTCAACGAGGCCTACCCATTCCTTCCGCACGACGAGCTGCTGACCTTTGAAGAGATCGTGCGGCTGGCGAAGATCTTCCGCGCACACGGCGTCGAAAAAATCCGTCTCACCGGCGGCGAACCTTTGCTGCGGCACGGCATCGAGAAGCTCGTCGCAATGCTCTCCGCCGCCGTGCCCGACGCAGAACTCACCCTGACCACCAACGGATCGGCCCTCAAAGCAAAAGCGCACGCGCTCAAAGCCGCGGGGCTCAACCGCGTCACCGTCAGCCTCGATTCGCTCGACGACGCCACCTTCCGTGCCATGAACGACGCCGACTTTCCCGTCCAGCGCGTGCTCGATGCAATCCACACTGCCGCCGCGGCGGGACTTGCTCCGCTGAAGATCAACATGGTCGTCCGGCGCGGCATCAACGACGGCCACATCATCGACATGGCGCGCTACTTCCGGGGCTCCGGCAACATCGTCCGCTTCATCGAGTTCATGGACGTTGGCGCCACCAACGGCTGGAAGATGGATGACGTCGTTCCCAGCGCAGAGATCGCGCGGCGCATCTCCGAGGTATTTCCCTGCGCTCCCCTCAATCCAAACTACGCAGGCGAAGTCGCAAAGCGGTGGCGTTATCTCGACGGCGCAGGCGAATTCGGCCTCATCTCCAGTGTCACCGAGGCGTTCTGCGGAGCCTGCACACGCGCACGTCTCTCCACCGACGGCACGCTCTACACCTGCCTCTTTGCGCAAAAAGGTTACAGCCTCAAGTCGCTCCTCCGCTCCGGAATAGACGACACCGAGATCAGCGAGGCCGTCCAATCCATCTGGCACCACCGCGCCGACAACTACTCCGAACTGCGCACCGCCGAAACCGCGAAGCAGAAAAAAGTAGAGATGAGTTACATCGGAGGCTAGAGCATCTGTCCCGGAGATCCGGCCCTCGCGACCTCATCCTCCGAAGCGGGATTTATCTGTCATTCCCGCTTTTGCTGTCATTCCCACTCTTGTTGTCATTCCCACGTTGTTTGTCATTCCCGAAGGGAATCTGCGTTTCGTATCGATCCGCGCCGACCACACCTATATATAGAGAGAGAAAAAATACTCTACCGCGACTTCAGCTTTGTCCGCGCCAATGCCTCCTTCACCAGCGGATCACCCTGGTCCGCCTGGGGCCACAACGCAAGAAACTTAATATAGTTATCCGCGCTCGCCTGCTTATCGCGGCTGTCCCACGCCGCGCGCGCCGCGCCGATCTGCGCCATGGGATACACATCGCTGCCCAGCATCCACGCAACTCCCCGATGATTCAACACGGCCTGAAAGTCCACAATGGCCACCGGCGCCTGATGCACCGCCGCGTGCGCGAGGCCGCGCAGATATGGCGCAAGCGTAACCTGGTCATACTCGCCAATGCCCAGCAGCACGTCGAGCGCCTGTCCAGGCTCGTTGACGCCGATATCAGTTGCCGCCTCCAGCTCTGCCGCTTCGTACTGTTGCACGGCAACGTTCTCGGGATACTTCTGCTGCAAATCCGTAACCGTCTTGTCCGCGTAAGGCTTGTCTCCGCAAAGCGCCGCCGCCATGCCTGCGTCGAACATCGCAACCGGGCCGCGCTCCATGTTGCTCACCTCACCGGCCAGCCGAAGCGCGCTGCTGCAATTCTCGGTCAACGCCCGATCCAGCGCCGCCCGTGCCAGCATCGACGCCTGCGCCGAAGGCAGGGTTGGAGTACTTGCCGCCGCGACCCTCCATGCCGCCTCGCCAGACGTGAACTGGCCGGTATTGTCCAGATAGAGCGCATACGCTGCCAGCCGTGAATTCAGCGTCTGCAAGGACGTCGCCTGCGAAGCAGAAGCCGCCTTGCCAGTCGAGACGCGCGCAGCGTCGAGCTGCTTTGTCAGCAGGTCCTGCTTCCCGCCAAGGTAGGCCGTCGCAAGCGTATTTGCATCCGATGCTGCGCTTGCGCTCCGGGCCTGCGTTTCAAGCTGAAGCGCGGCATCGTAGCGGCCCACACCAATCAGTGCCCGCTCTGCCTCGTCGTAGGCAACAGACTCTGCGGAGTCTTCTCCATAGCTCTGCTGCGCAGCCAGCAACGCCTCGGGCAAATATCCCTGTAGCCGCGACACGAGCGCAAGCTGCGCCAGGCCGCCGGGGTCATGCGGATTCAGCGCTACGTACTGCCGGATGACGCGCCGGGCCTGCGTATAGTCCGCAGTCACATTGATCAGATAGCAGAACTGCGCCAGCAGCTTGATCCTCTCGCTGGCCTGCCCGGCGGCAGTCTGCGCCATGCGCGCCGCATTCGCCGCTTCCACCTCGGCTCCCTGCGAACGGGCCAGCCACGCAAGCTGCATCTGCGCCTCAATGAACCTGGGGTCCAGCCAAACGGCCTGCTGATAGGCAGCCAGCGCATCGCGCGCGCGTCCCGTCCGCAGCGCCGCCTCGCCCAGCGCATACTGGTGCAGCGCGTCGACATTGCCGGTGGCCTCCTGCACCAGCGAGGCCGACTGCCGCGCGCGCCTCCATCCGCCTTCCGCAACCTCAGCCCGCACCTGCTGCGCAAGCCTGCTGATCGCCGCCGGTATCTGTTCTCTGCTCTTCGCCGTCTGCTCCAGGCTCACCACTTTATCGTTCGAGGCCGTATCCAGCACCTCCACGCTGATCGTGTACGACGACCTCGACCGCGTCACCTCGCCGTAAATGTAATCCTTCGCGCCAACCATCTGGGCCGCACGATCAACGGGCGCAGTATTCGATGCGTTGTTGCCTGACCCGATCCGCCGCAGCCCGGCATGATACGTGGCTGCGCCCAGCACCTTCAGCTTCTCCGCCTGACGCAGTTCAATTTCCAGTCCCTGCATCACGGTGTCGCCGTCCAGCGCCTTGTCGCCTGTCCTGTTCTGGATCACCGTCAGCAGAAGGCCATCCTGAGGCCCCAGCACCACGGGACGAAAGTGCCCTCCGCGCGCCAGCAGATAGATCCCCGTGTACAGCACCGCCAGCGCCACGGCGATCTCAGCCGTCTTTCTCATCCGTCGCTCGCGCAGCCTCTTTGCCATGGGAGCAGCAACGACAGGATCGTCCATGTCCCCTGCATCGAAGGGCCTGTACGAATCAAGCTCACGCAGTCCATAGCCTGGATTGATGCCCGCACTGCTGCTCGATTCAAGCGCCACACGGGCACGCTTGTTGCGCTCCTCCGCCTCGTCCGCCAGAGCACGAGCCGCGGCAAATTTGCCCGTGGACGAATCTCTCTCAGCCACCGCGCTCGAATGACCCTTCTGCCGCACAGCCTTGGCAAGCAAGCCAACACGATCACGCAGCGGCGTCTGTCGCGGAGCAGCGGGTTTTCCTGTAGGCGGCGCGCCCGGCAGCGGCGACTGCGCACCCGCCACGCTCACATCGTCGAACATGCGCTCCAATCCCGCCAGTTCCTGCGCCGACGGTCTTGGAGTATGCGGGCCGGAATCACGAGCCGGGGGAGCCGATGGCAATGCCGCCTTGTTCAGCAGCGTGCGTAGCCCTTTCCTGATCACAATCCTCCCCAGCGCGTCGTGCAGCTCCTTCGCCGTCTGATAGCGGTCGCGCCGGTCCTTGGCCAGCAGCTTCAGAATGATCTTTTCCAGATGCCTTGGAACGAGCGTGTTCCAGTTGCGCACCGGGTCAGGCGAGCGATTAAAGAGTTGCTGAAACACCTGCGCGCTGGTTGTGCCCTTGAACGGCACCTGGCAGGTGGCCATCTCATACATCACAATCCCCAGCGAGAACAGGTCCGAACGCACATCAAGCGACTCGCCTCGCCCCTGCTCGGGCGACATATACGCCAGCGTCCCCACTGTCCCGCCCGCCAGCGCCAGGTCTAGCGTGCGCGAGCCCCAGCCGCCGCCCGCCGAGAGCCCAATCCTGGCCAGACCGAAGTCCAGCACCTTCGCCTGACTCTTGCCCGTAGGCAGATTCACCAGAAAAATGTTCGCCGGCTTAATATCGCGGTGGACGATGCCCTTCACGCTGGCCGCCGCCAGCGCATCGGCAATCTCCTGTGAGAAGCGAACGATGTCTTCCACCGGCAGCGCGCCGCGCTCAATCCGATGCTTCAGCGACTCTCCTTCGAGCAGCTCCATCACCAGGTAGGGATTCCCATCCTGATCGCCGATGTCGAAGATCGTGCAAATATTTGGATGGTTCAGCGACGAAGCCGCGCGTGCCTCCAGCAGAAACCGCTCCCGCATGGCCGGCATCTTGTACTCATCGTGCAGCAGCTTCACCGCCACTTCACGGTGCAGACGGGCATCCCAGGCACGGAAGACCAGTCCCATGCCGCCGCCGCCCAGCCTTCCCAGGATTTCGTACGGCCCGAACCTCTGGCCAACCTCCGGCACCATGTCGTACTTGCCTTCCATCTTCGCCTGGGAGAAAACCGTCACCGCAGGCACTATGCAACCTTCACGACGGCCACGGCGCAGCAGCGAATGCTTCGCTTGCAGAAAGCGCGTTTCGACGTAGACAAGCTACCCTTTTCGACGCCTTCCTGCAAAGCGAAGATGTCCACATCACGGCCCGAACCAGCCCAGCAGGCATCGCACCGGGCCGCCGCCCGGTCATCAGTACCCAATTTTTCATATCCACAAGGCCACCTGACATCCCACAAGCGGGTCATCCGAGAGGACTTATAATCCCTTTGTGACTACCGCCCGCCACTCCCGCTACCCCGCCGGCCAGACGCTCCTCATCGATGCCGACGACACCCTTTGGGAGAACAACATCTACTTCGAGCGGGCCATCTCCTCCTTCATCTCCTACCTCAACCACCGCGTCTTCACCGCCGAGCAGGTCCGCGAGCACCTCAACCGCTGCGAACACACCACCATCGCCAAACGCGGCTACGGACTCACCAGTTTTCGCCAGTCGCTCATCGACTGCTTCGAGCAGCTCACCGGCCAGCCCGTTCCTTCCGACAAGCACAAGCGTATCGTCAGCTTCGCCCAGTCCATCGCCGATCAGCAGATCGAGCTGATGCCCAACGTCGAGCCAACGCTCACCGAACTCGCCACCCGCCACCGCCTCATCCTCGTCACCAAAGGCGACCACGACGAGCAGACCGACAAGCTCCGCCGCTCCGGTCTCTCCGCACACTTCAGCGCCGTCGAAGTGCTGCCCGAAAAGCATCACGCCGCCTACCGCAGTCTTGCCAGACACCACGCCTGCGAGGCCGACACCACGTGGATGATCGGCAACAGCCCGAAGTCCGACATCAACCCAGCCTTCGCCGCCGGCCTTAACGCCATCTTCATCCCGCACGACTTCACCTGGGCCCTCGAACGCGAAAACATCAACCATCCACCCGCCAGCCGCAAGCTGCTCGAACTCGCCGCCTTCGCAGAACTCACCCGCCATTTCTAAGCCACGCTCGATCGCAGTACATTGCGCAAGCCAACCCGCCTCCTGAATCTAAAATTCGTGCCACAAACGAGCTTGTCATCCTGAGCGAAGTTTGGCGCGTCTTTTGCGCCGAACCTAGTCGAAGGACCTGCGGTTTGTTCGCCGCGTAAATGCACCCGGTTCAGACTCAGAACACTAATTCGCCGAAGGCCGCTCCGCCTTGTCGATCACCAACGCCTCCACCGGCCCCTTCGTCGCCACCAGCGTCAGGCCAAGCTGCTCCCGAACCGCCGTGCCACTTCAAATGTCTTCGCAGGCCGGGGAGTCGCAGAAGCAGCAGTGGCCTGCCCCATCATCGCTCCGGAAGCCGCAATCACGAGAGCCGCAACCACCACGCGCTGTACCATCGCATCTCCTTGACCGCCGTCCGCCTCACATCCCAACCATTCTCCCACTCCGCAGCCCGCAGCAGAAATTCCTCCGTTCCGCACAGACATATCCACCGCCGAATGCCTGTAACATAGAACCGGAAGTGAGCGAGGTGGGATGAGCGAAGGGCGTTGGGTTTTACTGATTGCGAGCGAGGTTGGCGGCACAGATTCCGTCTCCGACCGCGCCATGGAGCGGCTCGTCGAAGCCATCAAGCTGGAAGGCTACGATCTCGTCCGTACCTCGACACCCGAAGATGGCCTTTCGCTGGTCACGTCGGACCCATCCTATTCGGCGATCCTGCTCGACTGGGACCTCGAAGGCGAGGGCCAGTTCGAGGAATACGCCGCGCTCAAAGTCCTCCGCGCCGTCCGCCATCGCAACAAAAAAATCCCCATCTTCCTCATTGCCGACCGCACCCTTGTCAGCGAGCTTCCCCTCGAAGTCGTCAAGCAGGTCCACGAGTACATCCACCTCTTCGGCGACACTCCCGCCTTCATCGCCAACCGCGTCGACTTCGCCGTCGAGCGGTACCACGAGCAACTGCTCCCGCCCTACTTCCGCGAACTGAAAAAGTACACCGACCAGGGAGCCTACTCGTGGGACGCGCCCGGCCACATGGGCGGCGTCGCCTACCTCAAACACCCCGTCGGCATGGAGTTCCAGCGGTTCTTCGGCGAAAATCTCCTTCGCTCCGACCTCGGCATCTCGACCTCGCAGCTCGGCTCCTGGCTCGACCATCTCGGGCCTCCGGGCGAATCCGAACGCAACGCCGCGCGCATCTTCGGAGCAGACTGGACCTTCTTCGTCCTCGGCGGTTCCTCCACCTCGAACCAGATCATTGGCCACGGCGTCATCGCACAGGACGACATCGTCCTCGCCGACGCCAACTGCCACAAGTCCATCTGCCACTCGCTCACCGTCACCGGCGCCCGCCCCGTCTACATGAAGCCCACGCGCAACGGCTACGGCATGATCGGCCTCGTGCCCATCAAACGCTTCGCGCCCGACTTCATCCGCGGCCTCATCGACAAAAGCCCCATCACCAAAGGCATTGCCAACCAGAACCCAACCTACGCCGTCGTCACCAACTCCACCTACGACGGTCTCTGTTACGACGTAAACCGCGTCGTCGAAGAGCTCTCCAAATCCGTCCCGCGCGTCCACTTCGACGAAGCCTGGTATGCCTACGCCAAGTTCCACAAGATCTATCGCGGACGCTTCGCCATGGACGTACCCGACGACATGCCCGAGCGTCCCACCATCTTCTCCGTGCAGTCCACGCACAAGATGCTCGCCGCCTTCTCCATGGGTTCGATGGTCCACATCAAGCTCAGCCCGCGCGCGCCGCTCGAGTTCGACCAGTTCAACGAGTCGTTCATGATGCACGGCACCACCTCGCCGTTCTATCCCCTCATCGCCTCGCTCGATGTCGCCGCCGCCATGATGGACGAGCCCGCCGGTCCCACCCTCATGGACGAGACCATTCAGGACGCCATCAGCTTCCGCAAGGCCATGTCCTCGGTCGCCCACCGCCTCCGCTCCTCCGGCGACGGCGACGGCTGGTTCTTCCGCCTCTTCCAGCCCGAGCAGGTCACAGACCCCACCGACGGCAAGACACACCTCTTCGAAGAAGCCGGCGACGATCTTCTCGCCAACAGCCCAGGCTGCTGGGCGCTCAAACCCGGCGAAGACTGGCACGGTTTCCAGGACGAGGACATCGCCGACGACTACTGCATGTTGGACCCCACCAAAGTCACCATCCTCATGCCCGGCGTCAACGCCCAGGGCAAGGTCGCCGACTGGGGTATTCCCGCCGCCATCCTCACCGAATTCCTCGACTCACGCCGCGTCGAGATCGCACGCACCGGCGACTACACCGTGCTCGTCCTCTTCTCCGTCGGAACCTCCAAAGGCAAGTGGGGAAGCCTGCTCGAAAACCTCTTCGAGTTCAAGCGCCTCTACGACAGCGAAGCTCCGCTCGAAGAGGCCCTGCCCGAACTCGTCGCCAAATATCCCGTGCGCTACCGCAACGTCACGCTCAAAGATCTCTCTGACCAGATGCACGCCGCCATGGTCGAGCTGAACCTGCCCACCCTCGTCGGCGACGCCTGCGACGAAGACTTCGACCCCGTCCTCACCCCGGCGCAAACCTATCAAAAGCTCCTCCGCAACGAGACCGAAAAGATTCGCTTCACCGAGATGCCCGGCCGCATCGGAGCCGTCATGCTGGTTCCCTACCCTCCCGGCATCCCCATGTGCATGCCCGGCGAACGGCTCGGCGCCCCCGACAGCCCGGTCATCCGCCTCATCCTCGCCACCGAGGAGTTCGGCAAACGGTTCCCCGGCTTCGAGCGCGAGGTCCACGGCATCGAAGTAGACGCCGAAGGCAACTACTGGATGCGCGCCGTCGTCGAAACCGCCGACAAAAAGAGGAATGGCAACGGCAAGCAGCGCCCACCCAGCGCCGCCCCTCCCGTGAAACGCAAAAAGCGCACCGCCGACCAGAAATCCCAGGAGCCCCCCAAATCACCCACCGCCCCATAGCATTTCCACCCCGCAGCTGCATTTCCATTCCGCAGCCTATTTGTGTGTCATTCTTTTTTGTTTGTCATTCCCGAAGGGAATCTGCGTTTCCATTCCACCACAAACGCAGGGTGGGAATGAACACCCTCTGACGGTGGGAAGAACCCCAAAAAACATCTCAAAACTGGCGGTCGAGTTTCCCCAGCCCGCTATACTTAAAACAGAGAGTAAAAAGGCCCGGCAACCGCCGGGCCTTCGCATTGACTTTGGCACGAAACGTGCGCAGATAGTCCAGACCTAAGTCCTTTGTTCAAAGTATTTTGAGTATCTAATAGGGGGAGGGGGGTCAGGGTAGCCGGAAGAGCTGAAACTCCCGAATCCGCGCCGTCCCCACGCTCGACAGAATATGCAGCCTCACCCGCTCCGCAGTCACCGGAGCAAAGTGATCGATCTTCTTGTGACCAATCGCCTCACCGGAGTCCACCGTCTTCCACGCCCCACCCACCCATGCCTCGATGCGGTATCGCTGAACAGCCTGCCCATCGTTCAGCCACTCCATCATCATCGCGCTGTTGAAGGTAATCGGACGAGGCATCCGGACCTCCATCACCGACGAGGCCGCGCCCGCCGGAGCACTCCAGAACGTCGCCTCGTCCCCATCGAGCGCCGCCTCAGTATTCGCATCTTGAAACAGATGCCCGCGCAGCAGATTGTCTGAGTACCGCGCCCGAATCGCCGCCCCCAACTCCTTCAGCCGCGCCACATCGGCATCCGGCAGCAACCCCCGATCATCCGGAGCGACGCCAAGCATCCACTGACCGCCGCGCCCAACCGTGTTCTCATAAATATCCACCAGCTCACTCACGCTCTTCAGCGAAGCCGTATCGTTCGGATGCCAGAACCAGTGCAGCTTGTGCAGCGGAGTGTCCGCCTCCACCGGCCGCCACCGCAGATAGCCGTGCCGGTCGATCACATTCCAGTTCTCGTAATCAATCTTCCCTGCCTCATTGCCCACCCATCGCGCGTCACCATACTCAAACAGCCCCACATCCGCAAAGACGATCGTGTTCGGCTGGTACGTCCGCAGCGTCTCAATGATCTTCGGAAAGTTGTACACATGTCCGCCGCTGCCCGCCCCATCGAGCCAGAACTCGACCAGGTCGCCGTACCGCGTCGCCAGCTCCGTCAGCTCCGCGTTGTAGTACTCGTCATAAGCAGCCGAGTCCTTATACTTCGGCTCGTGCCTGTCCCACGGTGAAAGATACACGCCGAACTTCAGCCCATGCCGCCGAGCCGCAGCCGCAACTTCGCCCACCACGTCGCCCTTGCCGTCCTTCCATGGACTGCTCTTCACACTGTAGTTCGTCTGCTCGGTCGGCCACAGGCAGAACCCATCGTGATGCTTGGCGACCATCACGACATACCGCGCACCCGAAGCCTTGATCGCCTCCATCCACTGGTCCGGATCGAACTGCTTCGGATTGAAGACCGACGGACTCGCCGTGCCGTCGCCCCACTCACGGTTCAGAAACGTATTCGTGCCGAAGTGAATGATGACGCCGAACTCCAGGTCCTGCCACGCAGTCTGCTGCGCCGTCGGCCTGATGTCCGGAAAGTTCTGCGCACAGACGAGCGGCGACACACCACAAGCCAAAGCAGCCGCAAGTGCAGCCTTACCAAGAATGCTTCTCCACATCGAACAACGCTCCTTTGGTTAGCGTGATGCGTGAGTGCGAGCGCGCCACAGCGCACCGAGTACCGGATCGACTACCCCGGGAAAAGTTTCAAGCGACGGAAAATCCTGCTTCAGCACCTCGACAATGCCTTCACGCACAGCGAGAACACGTTCGAGGATGCTGCCCGTAAAAGCGATACGCGGAAGCCACTCAGGCCCCGGAGCATCACGCCGCAACCGATCAATCACCAGATGAACCAGGTGCGCAAGTTCCTCCGCCTCGCGCCGCAAAACGCCTTCTGCAACCGCATCGCCCTGCTCCGCGCACGCAACGACCACCGGCGCAAGCCTGCTGAAGTCGGGTGCGGGAATTCTGTTGGCATAGGCGACCAACCCCTCGACATCGGGCAGGTCCCACAGCTTCAGAATCGCCGGCATCAGTGCCGTATCGCGCCCTTCATCGCGCGCGAGAAAAGCATCGCGCAGCGCCTGATACCCAATGCGATGCCCCGATCCCTGATCGGCGAGCACCGGCCCCCACCCGCCCGCAGTCGTCAGCTTGCCCAGCGGAGAACGTCCCGCCACATTCGATCCCGTTCCCGCCAGCACAAGCACGCCCGCGCCGCCGAAGAATGCTGCGTCCAGCGCAATCTCTACATCACCAACCAGAATCAGCGAGCCGCCCACACGCTTGCCAAACGCCTCGCGCATCCAATCCGTGACCAGCGGCACCGTGATGCCCGCCGCGCCGATGCACGTCCGCGTCACCGACTGCATCGAAACGCCCGCCAGCGACGCCAACTCAGCAAGCGCCCCGTCCAGATTGCGTGTCGTCACCGCCTCATCGGCGCGCATCCGCTTAATCGTGCCGCCCTGCACGCGCGCCAGCTCTTTCTGCTCGTCCGCCAAAACATACTGTGTCTTGGTTCCTCCAGCATCTACGCCGAGATAAAACGCCAACGATCACTCCTCATCCAACAGGTCTCTTGGAAATCATGCGCCCTACAAAGGATTGCGCAGAGCCGGGGCCCTGCGCAATCAGTGTGACAGATTGATGGAGCAATTTGCGAGTTCGAAGCAGCTAGAACAGATAATGCAGAGAAAATTGCAGGTGCCGCTCCGTCGAACGAATCTGATTCTGCGGCCCAATCTGGCCGAAGCCCGTGTCATTGATGCCGGTATCCGGGTTGCCGTAGCTCACGATATTGAACGCATTGAAGGCATCAAAACGGAAGCCGATCGACTGCTCCCGGAAGGTGTGGAAGTCCTTCATCGCGGACGTGTCCACGTTCAGGTATCCCGGGCCGCGAACAGCGCCGTTCCGGGAGTTGCCAAAGGTGTTGTTTGCAGGAGCGCCGAACGCGCAGACACCGTTGTCCACGCCCGGCGTGGTGCAGGGCGTTGCAGACGGATCGGTCCCGAACCAGTTGTTGATCGAACGATGCACGACCTTCAGCCTTCTGTACTGATTTGGCCGCACAGAGCCATAGCTGTTCGAGTTGTTATTGACGCCCGTCGTCAGCGTCTCCGGGAAGCCCGAGTACGCCACCCCGCTTACGCCCAGCCGCCATCCGCCGACAACTTCATCCACGATACGATTAGCGCCGTTCAGATACTCCTTGCCACGGCCCACAGGCAGTGCATAGGTCATATTGCCGGAAACGTTATGAGTTACATCGTAGCCAGCCGGACCATAGTCGGCGCCGCTGTCGTAGTAGTTCTGGAACGCGCCGCTGTAGCCGTTGACAAGCAGCGCATAGTTCCCCAGGCTGTTCGTCATCGCCTTACCGTAGGTATAGTTCAGCGTGTACTCAAGCCCATGGCTCAGCCGCTGCCGCAGAATCGCCTGAAGCGCGTTGTAGTTCATCATCGCGCGCGACTCAGTTACGAGCAGCGAGTTCGAACCGATGCCCAGCACCGAGTTCACGCCGATGTACTTGTTGTTGTAGTACGGCGCCGAGGTCGGGTCGCCGTTCACCCGATACTGATTCAGGTTGCCGTAGTCCTCGATGTGGTCTCCCTTCTCTCCCAGATACCCGACCTGAAGCGAGAGCGTGTTCGACAATGCATACTCCGTCGTCAGGTTCCACTCCTGCACATACGCAGGCTGCATGTTCTTCGGATACACGTTAAACGTGCCGCCATTGCTGCTCGGCGACTGAAACGCCGTCTCAGCTTTCAGCGGGGTCGGAACGTCGGTGAGCGTCGGCTGCGTCAGGTTCACATTGATCGCCTGAATGAACGGCGTAATCGACGTTAGACGCTGATTGGAAGAATTGCCTTCAAAGAAGCTGGTCGCGCCATAGCCGCCGCGCAACACCCACCGTGGCGTCGCCTGATACGCAAATCCGAACCGCGGCATGATCTGACGATAGTTGTTGTCGTAGCATCCACGATTGCTGCACAGCCCCGAGCCCGCAGGGGCTCCCGCCGGCACCGCGTGCGCATACAACACCTGACCGGTGGCCTCGTCGATGTTGCCCGTCTTGTTGTTCGACTCGATCCATGGCTGGTCGAACTCATAGCGAATGCCGAAGTTCAGCGTCAGCGAGGGCAGCATCTTGAAGTCGTCGTTGATGAACCCGGCAACCCGCCACTGGCGCTGTCCCACATTCACGCTGGCCAGGGTCGCGGCCACAGAGCTGACTCGGTCCAGCAGAAAATCCGCTCCGCCATAGCCGGAGTTGGCGTCGTTGGGGCTCTTCGTATAGTTGCCGTTGTAGGTCAGCGATCCAAGGTAGCCGTTGTTGTTTGCTGTCGGATAGTTGTTCTGATACCGCAGCGCCTCTGCGCCGATGCTCAGCAGGTGACGACCCCGCTGCCACGTCAGGTTGTCGATGTAGCTGTAGGTATTGTCAATCAAACCGCCGCCGTACACCGGATTGCCGCCCGCGAAGATACCACCGTTAATGCTCTGGCCGGAGTAGCCCGCAAACGCCTGGTTCGGAAAACTGATCCCCACCTTCGAGTTTCCGGAGTTGCCGAAGATGCCGGTCGAGTCGATCGGGAAGTTCTGCGCCCAGACCGTGCGCGTAAATCCGATCCGGGCCGAGTTAATCAGCGCGGGAGAGAACGTATGCACCCAGCTCACGCCGAACAGCTTCGTTGGATACAGATTCACTCCATTGAAACTGATAGCCAGCACAGGGGTCGTTCCATCATAGGCCGTGGACATGGCATAAAAGCCGGTGAACCTGTCCTCGGGCCGCAGATCATATTCGATCTTCACATCTCCCTGGTTGTTGGCCCGGTAGGTGCGCGTTGCCGCCTGATAATTGCTGTTCACAATTCCATCCGTCGGCGTCGCGTTGGGCAGCGGATACAGCTTGGGATTGCTGAACAGAAACTTCGCTACAGGATTGGTAATCGGAATCCCCGTGTCTCCCGTGTAGGGAGCAAAGTGATTGAGCGCATCGTACAGTTGAATCGAATTTCCACCCTGCAGCAGCACAGAGAAGTCTCCATTGCGCATGGCCTGCGTGAAGACGCTGGCAGACCCAATGCCTCCCTTGTGGTAACGAGAGCCCAGATAATCCACAAAGAAGAACAACTTGTTACGCACGATCGGGCCGCCCAGCGTTCCGCCGAACTGGTCCTGCGAGAACGGATTAATTGCGATGTGCGGAGTCTGGTTGTTGTTCTGCCACGAGTTGGCGTTCATCTTGTAGTCCTGAACATAGCCGTAGGCCGAACCGTGAAAACTGTTCGTGCCGGTCTTAAGCACGCTCACCACACCTGCTCCGTTGACGTTGCCGTAGTCCGCAGGCGAGTTCGCCGTCAGTACCTTGATCTCCTGCAGTGCATCGGGGGCCGGGCTGTACGAGATCAGGTTGTTGAACGTCTCGTTCATGTCGATACCGTCCAGCGTGTAGTTGTTCGCCTGCGCGCGGTTGCCGTTCAGGTTGACTGAGTCCGTAAAATACGTGCTGCGCTCGAAGCTGGTAGTCCCTCCTGTACCAGCCGTGCTCACCGCACCTGGAACGTAGAGCGTGAGCGCAGAGAAGTCGAGCCCGTTCAGCGGGAAGTTCTGGATGGCGTTCGCCGTAAATGTGCCGCTCAGCGTGTCGTCATTGGTATTGAGGATGGGAGCTGCCTCCGCCGAGACCTGCACCGTCGTCGTTACGCTGCCCGCGCTCAACTGCACGTTGAACTTCGCGGTCTGGGCGATCTCCAGTGCAAACGGCGGTAGCGTCTGCGTAGCAAATCCGCTCGCCTCGACCGAAACCTGATACTGGCCGATGGGGAGAAAGCGAATCGTGTAGACGCCCGCGGCGTTCGTCGTCGTCTCCGTCTTCACGCCCGTGGCTGTGTTCTCGGCAATCACGCGGGCATTGGGAATAACGGCTCCGGTGGTATCGGTGACTTCGCCTGTAACGGCTCCGGTGACGGTCTGGGCCCACGCAGCAGGCAAAGCTGCCATCGCCGCCGCCAGCACAACGACCGAAAACCACTTCAAACATCTGCCTTGCATTGCTGTCTTCATACTGCCTCCAAAGATCGTGTGAAGCCGAAGGAACGGAGGGCAGCCCCGGCCGAAAAGCAGAGGTCTACACGTTGGCCCTGGCCGTAGTGCTGTTCGGATTCTGTTGGGCAGCATAAAAACTCAAATGCTCAGTTGTCAATCTAAATTGTCATATTTGTGCAGAAATAATGACTAATTGCTCATAAATCTCGCTGGCAAGCATAAAAAGTTTCACTTTTTCGCCTCCGCTGCACTACAGTACAGGTACAGGAAGCACGTTCATGGCACCCAAAACCCAGGCACGCGAAAACCAGATTCTGCACCTTCTGCTGCAAAAGGGAAAAAGCAGCGTTGACGACCTCTCCGCCACGGTCGGAGCCTCACCGGCCAGCGTCAGACGCGACCTCATCAAGCTCGAACAGCGCGGTCTCGTCCACCGCGCACACGGCAGCGTCGAACTTGCCGGCAAGATGACCTACGAGCCCTTTCGGTTCGACGCCGCGTTTCCCCTCCGCGAAGAGCGGTTCGCCGACGAGAAGCGCCGCATCGCCATCGCCGCCGCCGAGATGGTCGATCAAGGCGACACCATCGCCATCTCTCCCGGCACCACGACTACGCAGGTCGCACGCAGCCTGCGCCACCGCGAAGGCATTCACATCGTCACCAGCGCGGTGAACATCGGCATGGAGTTCTCCAGCCTGCCCAACGCGCGCGTCACGCTCACCGGAGGTTCCATCCGCTGGCCAGGATCGTTCTCCATGGTAGGGGCCACGGCCTACGACTCGCTTCAGCGTCTCTTCTTCGACAAGCTCTTCGTCGGCGCCTGCGGCCTGCATCCGCAACATGGCCTCACGGTCATCGAGTCCGATGAGGCCCTGATTCTCGCTCAGATGGTCAAGCACACCAAGCAGGTCATCGCCGTAGCCGACGCCAGCAAACTCGGCGTGGTCTCACCCACCAGCGTCTGCTCCACCCGGCAGATCGATACCATCGTCACCGACGACAGCATCGATCCCGCCCTCGTCGAGGCCTTCCGCGAACAACAAGTGCGCGTCGTCGTCGTGTAGCGAGGAACTACTCCTCTTGTGTGCGCCGGGAAGCGAGCCTGCTGTCATTCGGCTTATGCAGCATAGCTGTTCTCTGGAACATCCGGCCGCGTATTCACGTACCTCAGAAGGCTTCCTATTTCAAAGACCCAAGGGGCCTTATGAACAAGCTATCCGTGGTGAGAATCCTTTTAATCGTGCCGGCTTTGCTTGCCGCTCCGGTTGTGCGCATGGATGCTCAGGCTGCGACAGCAAAGAGCACACCAGTTCATGACGCACTATTTCAGACGGTGTCGGCACTGGATACTCAATTATTCGATGCCTATAACCACTGCGATCTGGAGACGCTGAGCGCCATGGTGTCGGATGACCTTGAGTTTTATCACGACAAGACGGGTTTATCGGTCGGTAAGGCGGTCTTTATCGAGGCCATCAAGAAGAATATCTGCGGCAAAGTTCACCGCGAACTGGTGCAGGGCACGATGGAGGTGTATCCGCTGCATGGATATGGCGCGGTAGAGATTGGGGTCCATCGCTTTACGCATCCCGGACTGGATGACGAACTCGGCGAAGCAAAGTTCATCACGCTGTGGCAGAACAAGGACGGGGTTTGGAAGGTGACGCGCGCGATCAGCTACGATCATGCCCCTGTGAAAGAGTGAGGTCGCGTTTTATTCCGCAACAGTGCGATTGTGCAGCGACCCCAGTCGCTCAATCGTCACCACCACATCCTCGCCGGGCTTCAGCCATCGCTGCGGCTTGCGCCCCAGCCCCACGCCCTCCGGCGTTCCTGTGCTGATAATGTCTCCCGCCTCGAGCGGAGTCAAATGCGAGAGGTGCTCAATCAGCGCAGGAATCTTAAAGATCAGATCGCTGGTGTTCGAGTCCTGTAGCGTCTCGCCGTTAATGGTGAGCGAGATGCGCAGCGCATGAGGGTCCGGCACCTCATCGGCCGTCGTGATGGCCGGCCCAAGCGGAGTAAACGTGGGGAACGACTTGCCCAGAGTCCACTGCGACGTCGCAAGCTGAATGTCGCGCGCGCTCACGTCGTTGACAATGGTGTAGCCGAAAACGTGATCGAATGCCCGAGCAGCCGGAATCTGATAACCCGGCTTGCCGATCACAACACCAAACTCGGCCTCATAATCAGGCTGCGTGGAGATCTTCGGCAGAACAATCGGATGCTCCGGCCCCACGACAGAGCTGGAGAGCTTCAGAAAGACCGTCGGCACCTTCTGCACCTGCATATTCGATTCCGCCGCGTGCTTCTGATAGTTCAGCCCAATGGCGAAGATGCGCGGCGGCCGCGGAATCGGCGCAACCAGCCGAACGCCTGTCAGTGGAATGCGCGATAGTTTTGCAACATTCGCGCGCGCGTCGATGAGCGCCTGCGGCCCCGCCTCAATCAGCGAGAGAATGGAGGCGTGGCCGAACGCCGTAAGGTCGGCCACAAAGTCTTCCTGAACAAGTGCGCCCGGTGTTGGATTGGGGTTGGTGCTGGTGGTATACGTGACGAGCTTCATGCCTTGCCGTTGCTCCTTAGGACCTGCATCGTCTCCTGCCATGCTTCACCATCAGGATAGGCAAAGCGAGCCAGAGATTCTTCCTTGATTTGGATACTGTAACCCGGCTCGGTGGGTAGAAGATAGTGGCCGTTGCGAATACGGACCGGCGTAACGAAGTGCTCGTGCAGATGATCGACAAACTCGATGACCCTGTCGTCGAGCGAAGCCGACACGGCAAGGTAATCGAAGGCCGACAAATGTTGGACATACTCGCAAAGTCCGACGCCGCCCGCATGTGGGCAGACCGGCACCTTGAATTTCGCGGCCATCAGCAAAATAGCCAGATTCTCGTTCACCCCGCCGACGCGGCAGGAGTCAAGCTGCACCACGTCGATCGCGCCCGCTTGAAGGTACTGCTTGAACATGATCCGGTTGTGAACATGCTCGCCGGTAGCGACGCGCACCTCGGGAACCTCTCGCCGAATGCGCGCGTGCCCCAGAATATCGTCCGGATTCGTAGGCTCTTCCATCCACCAGGGTTTCAGCTCGGCAAGCTGACGTGTGCGATCAATCGCCTCCAGCACGCCCCACTTCTGGTTGGCATCGACCATCAGCTTATTCGTCCACCCAATCTCTTCGCGGACGATATGGCCGCGGCGCAGATCGTCCGCAGGCTCGCCCCCTACCTTGAGCTTGAAGTGCGTCCAGCCTTCCGCCAGTGCCTCTTTCGCAAGCCGCCGTATCTTGTCTTCACTGTAGCCAAACCACCCCGCCGACGTCGTATAAGCCGGGTATCCCTGCCGTTCGAGCACGGCGAGCCTCTCGCGCTGCGTCGAGCGGTGCGAGGCGAGTATCTCGATGGCTTCCCGCTCCGTCAGCGCGTCGTCGATGTAGCGAAAGTCGACGGCCTTGACGACCTCGCAAGGCTCCATCTCCGCCAGCAGTCGCCACAGCGGCTTCTTCTCTGCGCGGGCATACAGGTCCCAGACCGCATTCAGTAACGCACCGGTTGCCAGGTGGATGACACCCTTTTCCGGCCCAAGCCAGCGAAACTGCGTATCGTCCGTCAGAAGGCGTGCAAACGCACGAAGGTCCTCGGTAATCGAATTAAGCGAGCGGTTGACCACGTAGCGCGAGAGATACCGGACCGCCTGCTCGACCAGATCGTTGCCGCGCCCCAGCGTAAAGGTGAGACCGTGGCCCTCCAGGCTCGTATTGGTCTCAAGAACACAGTAGGCTGCCGAATAGTCCGGATCCTTGTTGACCGCGTCGGAGCCGATATGATGGCGTGACGTGGGGAACCGAAGGTCGATGACTCGGACGGCGGTGATGATGATTTCGCTCAACTGCTTCCCTTTCCTGCAAACTACTCGGTTTCCGGCTCAGGCCGCGGTCCAGCCGCCGTCGATGGAGATCACGGCACCGTTGATAAACTCTGCCTCGCGCGAACAGAGGTAACGAACAAGCGAAGCGATGTCCTCCGGCGTGCCCAGCCGCCCGATAGGCTGTCGCGCAACCAGATCCGCGCGTACCTTCTCCTTTTCGTGCGCATGGTACTTCTCCAGATAGCCCTCGACAAAGGGCGTCTGCACCGTGCCCGGCGCAATACAGTTGATGCGCACTTCCTTCGGATAATCGACGGCAATCTGGCGCGTCATGGCGAGCACCGCTCCCTTGCTGGCGCAGTAGGCAAATCGCTGCTTTACCCCAACAAGTCCGGCCACCGAGCCGATATTGACGATGGAGCCGCGCGACGCCAGCAGCAGCGGAAACGCAGCCTGCGTCACCAGGAAGACGCTGTTGACGTTCACCCGCATCACCCGCGCGAAGTCCTCTTCCGAGGTGCGCGTAATGTCTCCCACCAGTCCGATGCCCGCGTTGTTGACCAGGATGTCCAACCGGTTCATCGAACGCAGCGCCGAGGCAATGGAGGCCGCATCGGTCACATCCATGGCAACCGCCTTCGCCTGGGGCAACTCGGATGCGAGAGTCTCGGCCGCAGCAAGATTGAGATCGGCAACCAGAACCTGCGCGCCCGCGCGAGCAAGTTCACGGCAGGTCGCCGCGCCAATCCCGCTTGCGCCGCCGGTCACCAGGGCTGTTTTATTTTCCAGGCAAAAAGCATCTGTCATAGGCTGAAATTACCCGTATCAAAGGTAGCATACCGCGTTTTGGGTCGGACAGCGGAAAGATATTTTTTGAAACATTTTGATGCGCCGCCAACCGGGAAAACGGTCTGCGAAACCACAATGATAGTCTTCCAGATAACGGCGGCCTTGAGGACCTCAACGCCGCGCCGTAAAACAGGAGGGCCGATGCCACGCCATTGTTTAACGCTGGATCTGAAGGACGATCCGGCCGCCATAGCCGAATACAAGCGATATCACATCAAAATATGGCCCGAAATCAGGGACAGCCTCTTCCACGCAGGTGTCGAAGGAATGGAAATCTACCTGCTGGGTACGCGCATGTTCATGATCATGGACGTGAACGACCGGTTCTCCCTGTCGGCCAAGGCCGCCGCCGATGCCGTCAATGTGAAGGTCCAGGAGTGGGAGACCATCATGCACCGCTTTCAGCAGCAACTTCCGCAGTCCGGAACGGACCAGTGGTGGGTCCCCATGGAGCGGGTCTTCAATCTGGCAGACCAATAAGCCACGATGAACACAAAAAGGCCCCGGATGTTCCCGGGGCCTTTCGTCATACGGTGAACGGTTGGTTATGGGACCTGCTGGAAGCGTCCGTTGGAAAGACCCTTCGCATACGGCTGGAAGATCGGCACGCCTGCGCCAACCAGCTCGTCAATCGAGTTGGGCATTCCGTCGCCGATGATCCAGACATTGCCTGCCTGATCAACAACGCTGGCGCGTCCCTTCGACAGATACGCAGTGGGCCGCTGGAAGCCAGTGCTGGTAGGCGAAAGCGCGCTCTCGCCCGCACTCACTTCGCTCAGACCGCCGACAGTGCCCGACGGGTCGGTGTTGTTGGGGACCCAAATGTTGGCGCGACCGTCAAGCGAGATGCCGGTCGGGTTGCTGATACCGGCAAACCCTGCGGCACTGGTCCAGGCCGGAGCGTACGAGTTGGCCTTGCTGAGGTAGACGAGGTAATTGTCTACTCCGCCGGAAGAGACCACCACGTCGTTGTTGGCGGCGACCGCCAGACCATAGGCAGCATTGCCGACGGAGAAGGTTGTCGTCGAATACCCGTTCAGCAGGTTCGGACCCGAGGTTGCCGGTGAAACCCTCGACACAAAACCCGCTCCCGAGGAGACCCAGATATTGACAGGATTGGGAACGCAAACGGGGTTTCCCGTACACCCCTGGTAGTCAGGCATCGTGCGGATCGGGTTCGGACCCACAACGCTCGAGATCTGTACAGGTGCAACCGCGCTGCTCGCCGTTGCTGCCCCGGGGATCATATAGAGCGAGGTGTTCGCGGAGGAGGTGAAGTAGACGTTGCCCAGTCCGTCGGCCGTAACCGCAAGCGGAGTGGACGCCGTGGGGAACGCCGTTACCGCCTGGCTTGAGGGGTTATAGCGATAGAGATTGTTGGACTCCGTCGATGCCTCCCAGACGTTGCCGCTCGAGTCGAGCGTTGCTCCGCCATTGGAAGCGCCGCCGAGCATCACGCAGGTATTCGCCGCGCCTGAAGACAGCAGTTGCGACAAGTTACCCTTCGTCGCCTGCGAGTTTGCAATCCAAACGTTGTTCTGCGCGTCGATGTTGATGTCATACGGGCTGCTGATGAACCCGCCGGAACCGCTGCCGCAGGTGTTGCTGCTCGAGTAGTTGATGGCGATGTTCCAGTCCGTCGGCTGCGCGCTCAGCGTGGGCTGATACGGCGCGCCGGCGCCCGTGGCCAGGTTGTAGATGTTGCTCAGGTTGGTCGTGCCGCCGTTCGTCGGATTGGTCAGGATGTAGTACGTCGCCTGGACCACGTCCGTGGCCGGAGCAAAGACCGTTCCATCGGGCCGGTTGGTAACGTTCGCCGCCGGAGGCTGTGCAGCCGCAAACAAGGTGGTGCAGGCCGTTGCCGAAGCCGACGCATTATTGACGCAGGCCGAGATTGCATCCGCCAGCGTATTGATCTTGTTGGTCTCCGGCGAAGCCGTGACGGAAACACCGCCAACTCCATTGGCTCCGCTTGTACTCGCGGGAATTGTTGTATTGCCCGCCACTGTGCCATTGCTCACGTTCGCCAGCAGGGCGACCGTCTTGGGCAGGTTCAGCATGATGTTGTACTGCTGGCCTGTGCCGTCCGCCGTAATGCTGTAGTTGGAGGGATCAAAGAACTGTTGAACTACGGCCATCGTCGCAACCGTCGTCACTTCGGTCATGTCTACAAAGCTGTTCGCGCCCAGATCATTGCACGATCCGTACAGGGCAATAAACGCTGCGGCGGAATTGTTAACACTCGTATTGCCATCGCCCAGAGTATTTCCGCCCTTCGCCACCACATAGACCAGAGGCGACCCAACGTTGGTCGGGCAGGAGAACGTGTTATCGCTTCCGTTGTCCGCCGAGGTTGTGTTCTGCACAAAGGTGAACGAGCCTGTTCCGTCGTTGGAGGTAGTCGTCGTAGCAACCAACGTGGCGGCCACATTGGTCGCCTGACCGGCAAAGTAGAGGTTCACGGTCGCGCCGGACACGGCCTGATTGCCGCCATGGACCTGGCCTTTGAGTGTTCCGCTCGTCACAAGTGGATTGGCCCCTCCCGACGACGATGTGGCCATATTGGAGCAACCGGCTGTCAACATGGCACCTGAGGCCAGCAGCGCAACCAGAGTTCGTTTCGTGCCCGTTAGCCGGGCGAAGATGTTGCCATTCATGGGTGTTCCCTCCGAAAGGTGGATGCTACGGTTTGCAGAACTGGACAGGTGGCTCGGGTACCAGGGGTCGAGCAGGGGAGAGCGTTTGGAATAGACTCGTGGAGCGATCGGCACTTCTCGGACTCGTGTCGTGATTTCAATGGACGCTACCGCTTCTTCGTGTGGATGACGCATAAAGACTGCGTGCACTGGATTTATGCGTCACCACACCACGTACCGCTACTTTCACTCTGGAGCATAACCGACCTTTGAGTGGATGGCGCATAAATCCTTATGCGACTTTTGAAATCCCACTTAACACTTTTGGGTCATTAATGTGCCAAAGCGGGACCGATGCGCCCGTTTTGGCAGCAGAAAGATTAACCCCTTTGATTCCCTCGGAAGGTTCTGCTAAGGTGGCAACCGCAGCAGAACCATAAGCGGCGAACAAGCAACTCTTGCCGGTGAAAATCAATCTATCCGGTTATCTATTCAATTCCTCTGACCCAACACTTTGTTTTTTTGTGTTTTGACATCCCGCCACCTAGTCTGGAGACGATCTATGCGTATGAATGCGACCACCCTCTCAGCAGCCCTGATGCTAGCTGCCGCCCTCACCATGAGCGGATGCAAAAAGAGCGAACCGGCTGCACCGGCAGCGGCCCCCGCGGCCAGCGCTGCCCAGCCTGCGGCTCCTGCTCAGGAAGGACAATCCGCAGCCCCGGCTTCTTCAGCAGCGGTTCCGGCGGCCACTCCCGCAACCGCGCCTGCTGCTCCCGCTCAAGCGGCGGCAAGGCCCGCCGAGCGCGCAGTTCCAGCCGCGCCTGTTCCCGTCAGGCTCACCGCTCCGGCGGGAACAAGGGTAGCAGTCACCATCACTCAGACGCTGAGCGCGAGCCGTAACAATGCTGGTGACAGCTTCTCCGGAGCGCTGGCACAGCCCGTCACCACTGCCGACGGCACCACCATCTTTCCTCAGGGTGCACGTGTCGAAGGCACCGTTGTCGCGGCCAAGGGACGCGGGCGCTTTAAGGGCGCAGGCGATCTCGGCATTCAGGTCTCGTCCATTAACGGCGTCGCTGTAAGTACCTCCGAGTACGAAAAAGCCGCCAAGGGCAAAGGCAAGCGTTCGGCTGCGATGATCGGCGGAGGCGCAGGTCTTGGCGCGCTCATCGGCGGCCTCGCCGGCGGTGGCAAAGGAGCAGCGATCGGCGCACTGGCCGGCGGCGGCGCCGGTACAGCAGGAGCTGCGTACACCGGCAACAAAGACGTCGTTATTCCATCCGAGTCGCTCATCACCTTCCGCCTCACTGCCCCCGTCACCGTCACCAGGAGATAGCCTGACGCTCGACACAAAAGCGCCTGTCCTCAGCGGCGGGCGCTTTCGTTTGCCGTTTAGACTGAACCTATGCGGCTGAACCCAGTCTTCCTCTTATCCGCGACCGACGTCGCGCACTTCCCTTCCGAGTCGAAGACCTTCGGCGCGCCCGAGATCGCATTCCTCGGTCGCTCCAACGTAGGCAAGTCCTCGCTCATCAATTCCCTGCTCGGCTCAAAGCAGGCGCACACCTCGTCCACACCCGGCCGCACGCGCGCCATCAATTTCTTCGCGCTCTACCAAGGAGCGAAGACTCAACCGGCGCTCATCTTCGCCGACCTGCCCGGCTACGGCTACGCCAAAATCTCGAAATCAATCTCCGCGGAGTGGCCGCAGTTCATCGAACCCTACCTCACCGAGCGCGACACACTGGCGCTCGGCATCTGCCTCGTAGACACCAACATCCCCCCGCAGGCCAGCGACACGCAGCTCATCACCTTCTTCAAGCAGATGCAGCGCCCCTACCTCGTCGTCGGCACCAAAGCCGACCGCCTCTCGAACAACGCCCTGGCCAAATCAGTCGCCGCGCTGAAGAAGGCACACGAGGTCGACGAAATCCTCCCTGTCTCCGCCAAAACCGACGCCGGTACCAAAGCCCTCTGGCAACGCCTGATGCAAGTCGTCGAGTAGAAGCGATCAGTACGCTGCGGGCAGGCCCATCTTGCGGACGAGAGAGCGGTAGCCCGGGTCAGTGTGGAGAGCATCAAACGATGGATCGTTCTGGATTTCGAACAGCTGCGGCGAGTGTTGCGCGACTCCTTCGTTGAGCAGAGCAACCGCCCGCCTCTTGTCGCCCAGTTGCGCATACAGGCCGGAGAGAGTCACAGGCGAAACGTATTGCTTCTGCCCACGCGCCTCAGCGTCACCGATCTGCCATCGGAGCACAGCCTTGTAACCGCCCTCAGCAAAAGCGCGGCCAACAGACTCTGCGGCGGCATCCTTCCTTGAGAGCATCAGAAATCGCTGTTGCGCCTCCACGGCCTGCCGCGGAAGTCCTTTGCCGAGATACGCCAGGGCAAGCACAGCTTCCAGAATTGCGTCATCCGGGCTGGCCTCCAGCCGCTGTCGCGCCTCTGCAATGGAGTCGTCATATCGACGCGCATAGCAGAGCGCAAGAGCCATGGCCCATGGCCGCTCAAAAGGATCAAGCTCCATCGCTTTGCGCTGATCACGGAGAGCCTCGTCCGGACGATTCAACATGCTCAGCAGCTTCCAGCGAAGATGGTAAGCCTCCGCGAATCCCGGATCGAGTTCGATCGCGCGGTTCACCTCGCTGAGGGCCGCATTCAGGTCCCAGTCCACGACCCAGTCGCTTGCCGACATGGCCAGGTGCGCCTCTGCGAGCGAGTCATTCAGCGCGATGGCCTTCTCAGCCGCCGCCTTCTGCAAACCAACGATGCCGCGCGGATCGTTCCTGCCGTCCACGGTCAGAATGCCATAGTAGTTCGCCAGCCCGCTCCACGCTTCAGCATAGTCGGGCTGAATCTCCGTGGCCTTCAGAAAGTACTGGCCGGACGCCTCGCTGTTCTCCGAAAACCAAAGGTACCTTCCATGAAGGTAGGCATCATGAGCGGCCGGATTGACATACTTGTGCGGTGGAGACAAGGCAACCATGCTGCGAGTCACGTGAGCGATCGAACGCGCGGCGTCTTCAGGAAGGGCGACTAGGTCGTCTGCGCCGCGTTCGTAGCTCTCCGCCCACAGATGGGTATCTGTAGGTGCATCGATGAGCTGAAGCGTCACGTGAACGTTCTCGCCCGAGCGCGCCAGGGAACCCTCCACGATGCCGTCCACATTCAGCTCACGCGCAATCTCCGCCACAGGACGGTGCACGCCCTCGTATTGCATGACGGAGGTCCGGGAGATGACGCGCAGCGTGGAATCTTTTGCCAGCATCGTCGTCAGCTCATCGGTCATTCCCTCGGCAAGATAGTTTTGGCCCGGATCACCGGAGAGGTTCTCAATCGGCAGCACAGCCAGCGAGTGGACCGGCGGCCTCGTCGTGTGGTCGAACAGGCTTCCGCCCCGCGCATTCAGTGCCAGTACCGCGACCACGGCCGCAGCAACCGCCCCGCACAAGACAACGACCCACCGCTTGGGCCACGAATGGGCGGGGGCTGCAACTGGCATTCCCTTCCCCGCCTCAGCATCGGGCAGCGTACCTGCTGCTGTCGAAGCGTCAATCTTCGCCGTAGCTCCTTCGAAGCGATAGCCTTTGCCGGGAACGGTATGGAGAAAGCGGGGCGTATCGGGATTGTCCCCAAGGGCCTGACGAACTTTGCGAGCGGCAGTATTAATTCCGTGCTCGGTATCGACGAAGACCTCTCCGTTCCACAGGTGCTGGGCAATCTCGGAACGCATCACCAGCCGTCCTTCGCTCGCCGCCAGCAGGATGAGCATCTCGAGCGGTTTTCGTTCCAGACGTAGTGCGCGACCTCGACGGCGCAGCTCGAATCGCTCGCAATCCAACTCAAAGTCGCCGAATTGATAGACCGTGGCGGCCATACATCCTTCCGTCCGTAGTGAAAAGTCTATACCTGCCCTCACACGGACTCAGCATAAATCGCCCACAATCAATGCAATACACCTTCACCACTTCTTCATCAGAAGTTCACCCGTTCTGCCTTGCGCCTGAGCCCTCATTCGCGCTTTGCTCTATCTCCACAACACATTCGGGCCGACGCGGTGTAAAACATTTCGCCAACCGGACCGGACGGAAGCAGCAACAAGAAATCTCTGTAGTCATCAGGAGGAAGTATGAGAGCTATGCCTTGCACATCGAAGTTATCCATCGGAACCACGAGTCGGACTCGCACGTCTCATTCCCGCTCGCGTCTAATTCCGCGCCTTCCGTTCGTTCTCCCGGCCGCGATTGCCGTCCTTGCTGCCTTGGTGGCTGCGCCGACGGCGCGGGCCGATCAGTTCAGCTTTTCTTTCAACGGCAGCGGCGTCAGCGCCTCCGGCATCATTTCGACCTCGAATGCTGCTGTCGCCGGAAACCCTGGCGCGTCTGAGATCACCGGCATTACCGGGACCTTCTCGGATACGAACGTCGGCGTTTCCGGGGCGATTACAGGGTTGTACACGCCGGTGTCGTATGTGTACAACACGCTGGCTACCCCCAGTATCGCGTTCACGAGCGGCGGCTTGTCCTACGACGATCTGTTCTACCCGGCGGGAAACTCTCCTCTGGTCTGTTTCGACCTTAACCCCATCACCCATCTGCCCGAGGTGACTTATCCATTTTCCGGAGGCCAGTTCGATATTTTTGGCGTCGCGTTCAACATCGGCGGCCCCGGCGGTTACGTCGGCGAGATCTGGAGCAATGGCGACGTAGGCGGAGGGCCGATTCTCTATGCCGCCGGTCTTGCGAATGCGACCGGCCTGGTTGACAATCCGAACTCCGGCCCCAATGCCGAAGGGCTCCCTGGAGAGGCTGGCTTATTCACATCCAGTCCT